>JBGTSL010000173.1:0-4877 GCA_041940325.1 Brevundimonas sp. | reverse complement strand
GGGCAGGAAGTCGATGACGTATTCGGCCCCGCGATAGAGTTCCGAATGACCCTTCTGGCGGCCGTATCCCTTGGCCTCCAGCACGGTCATGCCTTGCACCCCGGCGTCCTGGAGCGCTTCCTTCACTTCATCCAGCTTGAAGGGCTTGATGACGGCTTCAATCTTTTTCATCAGCGATCCCAGGCGGGCGGACAAAGCCTCGCGCTCGGGCGGTAAAGGGACATTGCATTGCACAATAAGGCAAGCCTTTTTCGGTTCCAGGCGCCATCCGTGAACGGAGAGACGGCGTGACGCCCCGGGTCGCCCTGCCTGACTGGCGCGGCGGCCTGCCGTGGCCGGACGCGGGAACCCACAAGCACGCGCGGGGACGACTGGGCGTGGTGTCCGGCAAGGCGACCCAGACGGGCGCGGCCCGGCTGGCGGCCCGGGCGGGGCTGCGCATCGGCGCCGGACTGGTCCGCATCCTGTGTCCGCCGGACGCCGCCGCGGTCATCGCGCCGGCCATCGAGGCGATCATGCTGGCCCCGTTCGCCTCTCCCGAGGCGCTGATCGAAGCCTGCGAGGGGATGGACGCGGTGGTCATCGGACCGGCCGCCGGCCTCACCGAGGCGACCCAGGCCAATGTCCGCGCCCTCGCCACTACCGGAGCCGCCCTCGTCGTGGACGCCGACGGGCTTACGGTGTTCGAGGCCTGGCCGGAGGGCCTGTTCGAGGCCCTGGACCGGGACGACGTCCTGACCCCGCACGAGGGCGAGTTCGGCCGCCTGTTCCCCGGCCTGCTGGAGGCCGGCCGCGAGGCGGCGGCGCTGCAGGCGGCGGAGCGGGCCGGGGCGGTGGTCGTGCTGAAGGGGCCGGAGACGGTGATCGCGGCGCCCGACGGACGCATGTCAGTCAACGACAATGGCGCGCCCTGGCTGGCCACCGCGGGCAGCGGCGACGTGCTGGCCGGGATGATCGGCGGGCTGATCGCCCAGCGCATGGACAGTTTCGACGCGGCCCGGGCGGCGGTCTGGATGCACGCCGAGGCGGCCCGCGGCTTCGGTCCCGGCCTGATCGCCGAGGACCTGCCCGAACGGCTGCCGGGGGTGCTGGCGGCGCTGTACGACAGGGCGGACTGATCAGCCCGCGACCGCGCGCCCGGTTCAATTCGTCATCGAAGCGGCCTATTCGGAGCCTCCCCGCCGCCGGAGCCCCGCCTTGCTGATCGTCCTGTCCCCGGCCAAGCGGCTGGATTTCACCGAAGCCGACCCCGCCCTGCCCGCCTCCGAACGCCGCTTCCGCGAGGACACGGCCTCGCTGGCCCGCACCGCGCGGGGGCGGACGGTGGCCGAGCTGCGCCGGCTGATGAGCCTGTCCGACGACCTCGCCCGGCTGAACCGGGCCCGCTTCCAGGCCTTCGACGCCGAATCGACGGACGGGGTCCAGGCCGCCTTCGCCTTCGCCGGCGACGTCTATGAGGGGTTGAAGGCGCGGGAGCTGGACGCCGATGCGCTGGCCTGGGCGCAGGATCACATCCGCATCCTCTCCGGCCTGTACGGCCTGCTGCGGCCGCTGGACCGCATCCAGCCCTATCGGCTGGAGATGGGGACCCGGCTGAAGACGCGGCGCGGTTCCAGCCTGTACGACTTCTGGGGCGACCGCCTGTCGAAATGCCTGAACCTCGACGCCGAAGGCCATGCCGATCCGACGCTGGTGAACCTCGCCAGCCAGGAATATTTCGGCGCCGTCGACGCCCGCGCCCTGAAACTGCCGGTGGTGACGCCGCATTTCCGCGAATCGAAGGACGGCGAGAGCCGCATCATCTCCTTCTTCGCCAAGAAGGCGCGCGGCGGCATGGCCCGTTTCGCCATCGACGAACGGATCGAAAAGGCCGGCGACCTCAAGGCTTTCGACCGCGACGGCTACCGTTTCGACAAGGCCGCCTCGACGGAGACGGACTGGATATTCACCAGATCAGGAAATTCGTGAGACCCTGTCGCCTTCGCAATCGCGAGCGGCTAGGCTGGCCCCGAGATTCAGACGGACGAGACCCATGTTCCAATGGCCCAAGCGCGGTGACGGCTCCCAGTCCGAGGACGCCCCCTTCCGCGACATCGGCGACCTGAAGGGTCAGGTGGCGGTGATCTCGGGCTCCACCTCCGGGATCGGCCTCGCCTTCGCCCGCGCCATCGCCTCGCGCGGCGGCGAGGTGGTGCTGAACGGCCTCGGCGATCCGTCCGAGATCGAGCGCACCCGGGCCGGGCTGGAAGCCAGCTGCGGCGTCCGTGTCCGCTACCACGGGGCCGACATGCGCCGCGGCGACGAGGTCGCGGACATGGTCGCCTACGGCAAGCACGAGCTCGGCCGGGTCGACATCCTGATCAACAACGCCGGCGTCCAGCACGTCGAGGCGGTCGAGAAATTCCCCGCCGACAAGTGGGAGCAGATCATCGCCATCAACCTGTCGTCGACCTTCTATGCGACGCGGGCGGCGATCCCGATCATGAAGGCCCAGGGCCGCGGGCGGATCATCAACGTCGCCTCGGCCCACGGCCTCGTCGCCAGCCCGTTCAAGTCGGCCTATGTCGCCGCCAAGCACGGCGTCATGGGCTTCACCAAGACGGTGGCGCTGGAGCTGGCCCAGGACAACATCACCTGCAACGCCCTGTGCCCCGGCTATGTCGAGACCCCGATCGTCGAGAAGCAGATCGCCGACCAGGCCCGCACCCGCGGCGTGTCGAAGGAGCAGGTCCTGAAGGACGTCATCCTCGGCTCCCAGCCGACCAAGCGGTTCGTCACCACCGACGAACTGACCGGGATGATGCTCTATCTGGTCAGCGACCTCGGCGCCTCGGCCAACGGGGCCAGCTTCTCCATCGACGGCGGCTGGACGGCGCAGTAGGCGGCGGCACCTGACTCGCGGTATTAGGAAGAGCCGCCATGCAAGGCATGGTTGCTCTGTGTTGTCCGCTGAGGAAATGCATTCAGTCTGAGCCCTAACCGTTAAGACCAAGCTGAAGAGTCATGACGCCTGATCTTCCTCTCGAATTTGTCGTGCAGGGCACAGCCGTAAGCCTCCAAGCTTCGACTGGGTCCAAGACCGCCTGGAAGGACCAGATCAGAGCGGCAAGTGAAGGCGTATTCCCACCGGGGTCTTGGTCGCTGACAGACCGCCTTGCTGTAACCATCTACTATTTCCCTGAGGGCGAGATGCTTGGAGATGTGGACAACATCGTCAAACCCATTCTGGACGCGATGTCGAAGTCGATCTACGTCGATGATAGCCAGATTGATCGTGTGGTGGTTCAGCGGTTCGAGCCGGAGCGTATCTTTAGCTTCTCGAATCCTACGCCCGCCTTGCTCGAAGCACTCAGCGATTTGGGCCCGGCAGTCTATATACGCATCACGGACGACCCTCACGAGGACCTGCAATGAACTCGGTGCCCATGTTCGAACGCGAGGTGCTGGATGCCATCGAGCGTCGCCTAGTTGATGATGGCTACCGGTTTATTCGTGAACCTGAGCAGGATCGCTTGCCCGGTTTCATGAGATCATTCCGGCCGGACGCGATAGCTATCGGCAAGGAGCCAAACTTGGTGATCGAAGTTATCTCACGACATCCAGACACCAAGGTGACCGCAGCGAAACTGAAGCAGCTGCAATCCCTGCTCGAGGGGCACGATGGCTGGAAGCTTGAGGTCATTTACGCCGGCACTCCGGGTCCCCTGCCCGCACCAGCAAGTTTGGGGACCATCCGCTCTCGCTTCGATGAGGTAAAGGCATTCTCGCGAACAGATCCTCGAGGGGGGCTGATCCTCATGATGACAGTCTTGGAAGCCGTAGCGAGACTTGCCCTGCCGGAGCGAGCAGCCAAGCCTTTGACCCCGGCGACGACTATCGAGGTCTTGGCCTCGTTGGGCTACATCGTCCAGTCGGAGGCCGAGACACTTCGCAAGGCCGGCAAGCTCCGCAACCTGTTGGTGCACGGAGATCTCACCGCGGCGATTCCCGCTGATCTGTTGGCAGATGTGATTGAAATTGTAGACGCACTCTTGAGGCATCTTGAGCGGGACGGACTGACGGCTGCCTAGAAAGCTAGGAGCCGCCAATCCTTACCCCACAAACCCCGCCGCCCGCTTCAGGCGGTCGTTGATCGCCTCGCCCAGCCCGTGCGCCGGGATCGGCGACACCGCGATGCCCGCCGGCTTCTCGCGGTCGGCCTCGCGCAGCCTGCGGAACAGATTGGCCGCCGCCTCGCGCAGGTCTCCGGAGGGGCTCAGGCTCCAGCGCAACTCGCCCACGCCCGGCCCGAAACCGAGCAGGATCTCCCCCTCCCCCGCAGCCTCCGCATTGATCCGCACCGGGGCGTCCGGGGCGTAGTGCAGGGCCGTGCGGCCGGGCGAGCGATGGCCCTCCCCGCCTTCGTCCAGCGGACCGACCACGGCCTCGATCTCCTCGCGGGTCACCGAGCCGGGCCGCAGCAGGGCGACGCGGCCGTCCAGCACCGAGACCACTGTGCTCTCGACCCCGACCGCGCAGGGGCCGCCGTCCACGGCGTCGGCGGCGGCGAAGCCGGTTTCCTCCAGCGCGTCCTCGAAGGTGGTCGGGCTGGGCCGGCCGGAGCGGTTGGCGGAGGGCGCGACGACCGGCTTGCCGAAGGCCGAGATCACCCCGCGGGCGCGGACGTGCCCGGGCACGCGCACGGCGACGCTGTCCAGCCCGGCCCGGGCGAGGTCGCAGACCCGGTCGCGGTCGCGCACCGGGGCGACGATGGTCAGCGGTCCGGGCCAGAAGGCCTCGGCCAGGGCCCGGGCGCGGGCGTCGAAGACGGCGATGCTCTCGGCCTCGACCGCGTCGGCGACATGGGCGATCAGGGGGTTGAAGCGGGGCCGGCCCTT
>JBGTSL010000172.1:0-4881 GCA_041940325.1 Brevundimonas sp. | reverse complement strand
AGCGCAAGGGCGGTTGGGACACCCACGGGCTGCCCGTGGAGTTGGAGGTCGAGAAAGAGCTGGGCCTCAAAAGCAAACGGGATATCGAAGAATACGGTATCGAAGAGTTCAACAAGAAGTGCCGGGAGAGCGTCTTCCGCTATGTCAAAGAGTGGGAGACCATGACCGACCGCATCGGCTACTGGGTCGACATGGAAAACCCGTACGTCACCCTGCACAACAACTACATCGAGACCGGCTGGTGGATGCTGAAGACCCTTTGGGACAAGGACCTGCTCTACCAGACCATGCGCGGCACGCCACACTGCCCCCGCTGCGTGACCAGCCTCAGCTCCCATGAGGTGGCGCTGGGCTACCGGGAAAATACACCGGACCCCTCGGTATTTATCAAATTCCAAGTGGACCCGGCGGCCTCTCCGAATAATTCAGACGTCTTGGAGAAGCTGGGTGCTGGCAACACCGACGTGTTCCTGCTGGCCTGGACCACCACCCCATGGACCCTGCCCGGCAACACCGGCCTCGCGGTGGACGAAAGCGCCGACTACAGCATCGTCGAACTGGAAGGCGAGGGCGGCAACCACCGATTGGTGCTGGCCCAAGCCCTGGTCTCCGCTAACATCACACAAGAACACAACATCGTGGGCACGATCAATGGCTCCGACTTGGTTGGCCTCGCTTACACACCGCTCTACGATCCGAACGAGTTTGGCTCCCAGGTGCGGCATTTTGTGCGCCGGCCAGGCCCGGGCGGCACGGTCACCGAGCTTGAAGACGGCGGCGAGTTCGCCCCCAAAGTCATCTCCGCGGAGTTCGTATCCCTAGACGACGGCACGGGAATCGTCCACATCGCTCCAGCCTTCGGCGACGAGGACTTAAATGTGGGCCGGGAGAAAGAGCTGTCCTTCGTCCAGCCCGTTGACCTGCAAGGGATCATCACAGGCAACTACCCCTTCGCCGGTAAGTTCGTGAAGACGGCCGACAAAGAGATCATGGAGGACCTGACGGAACGGGGCCTGTTGTTCCATCAGGATATCTACCGGCACACCTATCCCTTCTGTTGGCGCTGCGACACGCCCCTGCTCTACTACGCCAAGAGTTCCTGGTACATTCGGACTTCGGCGTTGAAAGACGAGTTGGTCGACGGCAACGACACCATCAACTGGTACCCCGATTACATAAAGGACGGGCGCTTCGGCGAGTGGCTCGAGAACAACGTCGACTGGAACATCTCGCGCGAGCGCTACTGGGGCACGCCGCTGCCCTTCTGGGTCTGCGACGGCTGCGGGGCGGCCTTCGACTTCGACCGTCTGCGGGCGGCGGCGGGGGCGGTGCCCTCGGCGGACCATTTCGACCGTCTGGCCGTGCGCCGGATGATCGAGGACCTGATGAACGAGCAGCTGGCCCTGACCCGGGCGGTGGCGCGTTCGACCGACGCCTCGGTCGGGGCCAGCGAACTGTCGGCCGAGAAGGCCGTGGACCGCTGGATCGGACCGCGCCAGGCGACCGTCGAGGGCGTCCGCGCCTCGGTCGACGAGATCGAGGCCTCGGGCTCGGGCTGGACCTTCGCCAAACTGACCATCGCCAATGCGGTGATCCGGGAGATCGCTTCGTCAGCAGGCTGACGATGTCTGGAGGGCGCTATCGCTCGCCGCGCGGCGGCTCGCTGCTTGAGCGCATTATGCGCCGGGCCCCGATCTGCTAGCGTGCCCGGGGCGAGGGAGAGGAAGCCATGCCGCGTAAGTTCCTCGTGGTGGTTGACGACAGTCCGGAGTTCGAGGCGGCGCTGCTTTATGCGGCGCGGCGGGCGCGCTCGACCGGCGGGCGGGTGGTGATGCTGCGCATCATTCCGCCGGCGGCATCGGACGCCCACTGGGCGGGGGTGCGCGAGGAGATCGAGCGCCAGACCCGGGCCGAGGCCGAGGCGACCCTGAACAAATGGGCGGCCGAGGCGGCCGAAAGATCAGGCTCGACCCCCATGCTGCTGATCGAGCGCGGCGAGCCGCAGGGCTGCATCCGCAAGGTCGTCGGCGAGGATCCCGACATCAAGATCCTCGTGCTGGCGGCGGGATCGACCGCGCCGGGGCCGCTGGTGGCGGCGGTGGTCAAACAGGGGGCGGCCTTCACCGGCCGCAAGCTGCCGGTGACCATCGTGCCGGGCGAGCTGACCGAGAAGGAGGTCGAGGACCTGGCCTGACGCCAGGAGGGCGCTAACGCTCGCCGCGCGGCGGCTCGCTGCTTGAGCGCGCCCCCTCCACCGCCTTCGGCGGTTCCCCTCCCCCGGTGGGGGAGGAATGGTGCGGCCTTCCGGACCTTGAACGGGCCGCCTTCCGGGCGCATCTGAGCGCCATGTTCATCCAGACCGAAGCGACGCCCAATCCGAACGTGCTGAAATTCCTGCCGGGGCGGGAGGTGGCGGCCGAGCCGCGGGAGTTCCGCACCATCGACGAGGCCGCCGCCTCGCCGCTGGCCGAGGGGCTGTTCCAGCTCGAGGGCGTCAGCGGCGTGTTCTATGGGGCCGACTATATTTCGGTGACGCGCGCTCCGGCGGGGCCCGACTGGCCGCAGATGAAGGCGCCGATCCTGGCGGCGATCATGGATCATTTCGTCTCGGGCGCGCCGCTGTTCCGCGGGGAGAGCGTCGACAGCGCCGACCCCGAGGGCGAGGACAGCGAGGTCGTGGCCGAGATCAAGCAGCTGCTCGACAGCCGGGTGCGCCCGGCGGTGGCCCAGGATGGCGGCGACATCCTGTTCGACTCCTTCGATCCGGAGACCGGGGTGTTGAGCCTGCGCATGCGCGGGGCCTGCGCCGGCTGTCCGTCCTCGTCGGCGACCCTGAAGGCCGGGGTCGAGCAGATGATGAAACACTATGTGCCGGAAGTGACGCGGGTGGAGCAGGTGATTTAAGCGGGCGCCAACGCGCGCGACGCGGTCGCTCGCTGCTTGAGCGCGGCCCCCTCCACCGCTTCGCGATCCCCCTCCCCCGGTGGGGAGGATCCGGGGCGTCCCTGAAACAAATCCGTCCTCGCTTCGGCGGGCGGAGTCCGTCATCATCGGCCCATGCCCCGGTTCGAGAGCGACAGCGAAGTCCGGCGTCTCGGCGAGGCGCTCGCCGCCCTGCGCCGCGAGGCGGGGCTCAGTCAGGCCGAGGCGGGCGAGCGGGTCGGCATGACCAGCCAGGGCTGGGGCCTGTATGAATCCGGCAAACGCCCCGGCCTGTTCCGGCCCGATGTGCAGAGGCGGCTGACCGCGGCGCTCGGCGCCTCGCCGGAAGCGCTGGCGCTGAAGCTGGGCGCGCCGCCGCTCCCGGCGCCCGACCCGGCCGCCGCCGGCTTCGAGAACCGGGGCCGGGCGTTCGCGGGCGCGCCCGCGGCGGCGACCCGGCGGCTGCAGCTGTCCAACGACGACCTGGCGCCGTGGGCGGCCTCGGGCGTGGTGCTGGAATACGAGCCGGGGCGCTGGCCGCGCCGGGGGCAGGGCTGCGTCATCGAAATGGCCGACGGGGCGCTGCGGGTCCGGCTGTACGAGCACGGCGACGCCGACGCGCTGATCGTCAGGGGCGTGCGCGGCGACGAGGAGCGGATTGAACGGTCGGCGACGCGGCAGGTGTCGGCGGTCACAGCCCGGCTGGATGTCTAGATGAAACGAAATGGTTGCAACGATATCGTTTCCATGAAACTGTTCCGTCGTGGGCAGAGGGAGCGGAGCCATGGCCAGGATCGGGGCGCCGGAGAAGGTGGACGTGTTCGTCGGCGCGCGCATCAGCCTGCGCCGCTCGGCGCTCGGCCTGTCGCAGACGGCGCTGGCGCAGCAGCTGGGCGTCAGTTTCCAGCAGGTGCAGAAATACGAGACGGGACAGAACCGCATCTCGGCCTCGCGGCTGCACCGGGTGGCGACGGTGCTGGCCACCTCGGTGGAGGCCTTCTTCCCGCCGGTCGAGACGGTCAGGGATGCGGCCGACGCCGGCTGGGAGGCGCTGGGCCCGCTGACCGCCACGCCCGACGGACGGGCCGTGGCGGCGGCCTGGCCGCTGATCGAGGACCGCGAGGTGCGCAAGGCGCTGGCGCGGGTGGCGCGGGCGCTGGCCCGGCGGGACTGAGCGACCGCAACGGCGGAGCGGCGTGGTGAGGGTGCTGGTCGTTGATACGGCGCTGGGCCTGTGCACCGCCGGGGTGTTCGAGGTGGACGCCGGCGTGGCGCGGCCGCTGGGCCTGCGTTCGGAGGCCATGGTCAAGGGCCATCAGGAGCGGCTGGCGGGCCTGGCGCGCGACGCCGTGGCCGAGGCGGGAGGCTTCGCCCAGATCGAGCGGATCGGGGTCACCGTCGGGCCGGGGTCGTTCACCGGCCTGCGCGTCGGACTGGCCTTCGCCCAGGGGCTGGGCGCGGCGCTGGGCGTGCCGGTCATAGGGGTATCGACCCTCGACGGGCTGGCGGCGTCGGTGGAGGGCGAGGGCCCGACGGCGGCGCTGATCGACGCGCGGCGGGGGCAGGTCTACACCCGCTTCTGGCGCGACGGGTCGCCGGAAGGCCCGGCCGAGGCCCTGTCGATCGAGGCGGCGCGGGCGCGGGCGGCGGCGCTGGGTCCGGGGGTCCGGCTGGCGGGATCGGGGGCCGGACTGGTCGCGGAGGGCGTCGCGGCGTCGGGGCTGGACGGCCCCTCGCCCGGGGCGCTGGCGCGGCTGACGGCGGCGGCCGATGCGGAGGCCGCCCCGCCCCGCCCCCTCTATCTGCGCGCGCCCGACGCCACCCCGCCCAGCCGCCTGCCCGGGCAGCCGCGGCCGGTCCCGACGGCGTGACCGACCCGGCCGCAACGGATGGCGCGGGCCGCGCCGCGCGACTGGCGGCGATCCACGCCGAGGCCTTCTCCGGACCGCATGACGCGCC
>JBGTSL010000171.1:0-4887 GCA_041940325.1 Brevundimonas sp. | reverse complement strand
AATGCCGTGATTTCCAAAATCGGAGACGAGGAGCTTGGCCAATCCGATCGCGACAATAAACTGGAACAGGTAACGCAGCCCCGAACCGCTCAAGCTGAACCGTTCGGTGAAGAAGATCGCGATCGCCATCGTGGCGATGACGCCAATCATCAGCGGGGACGAAATTCGGCTTAGCACCGAACCGGCCATATCACTCAGCGTCCCCGGCCGCCGCGCCTTGATATCGGCCGCGAGCATGCCGATCCACCACAAGGGCAGGAACGCGATCAAGTTGGTGAACGCCCAAACACGATCGACATTCGCAATGACGAGAAGCGGCGGAATCACCGCGCAGATCGCCAGGATGCAGACCAGGATGGCCGGCCTCTTGTGAAACAGCGCAAAGTAGAAAACCGGGTAAACCACGTACAGCCACGCTTCAATTACGACCGTGTCCAGCGGACTGTTTCCCAATGGCGCGTTGATTGGCAACAAGGGTGCCAGCAGCAGAAATCGGGCGGCTACCAGTAACCAGTGCGGGGTGCCTTCGCCGGCCTGGAATATGGCGATGCTCACCATCCCGAGCACCACCGAGCACCAGACGACGGGCAGGATGCGAAAGGCGCGGCGAATACCATATTTGGCGAGGCTGAATTGCCCGCCCATCAGGGTCGCCCAGTGAATGCAGAAACCCGAAAGTACGATGAAGCCGACGACGCCCGGATGCACCAGCGTCAAATGGATAAACCCCTTGTTATAGAAGTCTAATATGACGGGTGGGTTGGTCCAGGCGATCAACGCATGCGTAATCACGACACTCAGCGCAAACAGACCCCGGAGCAGGTCGATCTTGATGTAGCGCATTCAGATTCCCGTCCCGTATCGGGCGCCCACCAGCCCGCAAGCCAAGCGCTTTGGACGACAAGCTTGCGTCCGACACGGGTCGCGAATAGGCTTGGCAGCCCGCGACGTTACAAAAGCGGCGTATCCGATCAGGCGCGCGTGTTATCGTTTCGCGGCACTTGTGCCGCGCATCACGCTTGCATCAACGACTGCGACGCCCGACCGCCCGCGTTTCCTGTTCAGCAGCCGCGAATGGCGTCCTGGCATTCGCCTGCGGGTCATAGTTACGGTCGATGCGATTGCGGATGCGTGATTCCACGCGATTCTGGATGCGGCTCGCAATGCGTTGCATCGGGTTGCGCACCACCGTGGTCGTCGCCGTCCGCGGGTCGGACATGTAGACGGGCTGGCCGGCGGCGTTGCGCTGGGTCAGGGCCCGCTCGATGCGGCGGACGTTGCGGTCCAGCTGGTCGAGCCGGCGCTTGTCCCACTGGATCGGCTCCATGGGCTGGGTCTGGGCCACGACGGTGGTCGTGCCGGCGATCAGGACGACCCCGACGGCGGTGACGAGGGCGTTCCTGGAGCGGAGGGCGGAGGGCAGCTTGAGCATGAGTGAATGGGTCCCACCGATTTGAGGCCGCCGCAAGGCCGCGCGGACGGTCAAAAGAAAAGGGGCGGCCGATGGACGGCCGCCCCTCCCGTGTTCAGCCGCGCCGACCGGTCAGCGCGTGGCGCCGCTGACGATGGCGGTGTGGGCGTTGCGATTGCGGGCCCACGCCTCTTCGTTCGAGCCGGCCGCGATCGGACGCTCCTTGCCGTAGCTGATGGTGTCGATGCGGGCGGCCGAGATTCCGCGGTTGACCAGATAGGTGCGCACCGACTCGGCGCGGCGGGCGCCGAGGGCGAGGTTGTACTCGCGGGTGCCGCGTTCGTCGGCGTTGCCCTCGATGCGGACGGTGACCTGCGGATAGCGCTGCAGCCAGGCCACCTGGGCGTCGAGGCGCGGATAGGCGTCGGTGCGGACCTCATAGCTGTCGAGATCGAAATAGACGCGGTCGCCCACGTTGACGACGAAGTCCTGCTCGGACCCCGGGGCCGCCGCGCCGAGATTGCCGCCGTCGACCGGGCCGGCCGGGGCGGTCGGGTATTGCGGGCCCGTCGAGGGCGGGACGGCATCGCCGGCGGCGCTGTCGACCGGACGGCGCGGGGTGCAGGCGGCGATGGCCGTGACGGCCACGCCGACGGCGGCGAGGCGGAGGAGGGTCGAGGTCTTCATCATGGTGAAACTCCGTAGGTGAGAGGCCTCGGGCCTCCAGCTTTGCTATAAAACTCGGGTACTGTCGCGCCAGCGGTTTCGCCAGCCGCGATAACGCGGAATTGAGCGGAAAGGCTCCGCTTCGCCTCAGGTGGAGCAGCTGTCGGGGCCGCCGGCGCCGAGGTTGGAAGGCTGTTCATCGAGCAGGGGCGACCAGGCCGGATCGGAGCCGCGGCCGTCATAGCCGGCCTGGCTGACCACCCGGCCTGACAGGTCGACGGTCCACAGCCGGGTGTCGCCGCCGGGGCTCTGGCGGGCGAACATGATGTAGCGGCCGTTGGGGGCCCAGGACGGGCCCTCCTCGAAATAGCTGGACGACAGGATGCGCTCGCCGCCGCCGTCGGGGCGCATGACGCCGGTCGAGAAGCGGCCGCCGCCCGGGTTGGTGAAGGCGATCAGGTCGCCGCGCGGACTCCAGTTCGGCGCGGTGTAGACGCCGCCGCCGCGACTGATCGGGCGCTGGCCGGAGCCGTCGGCGCGCATGACGTAGAGCCGCGCCGTGCCGGAACGGTCCGAGGTGAAGACGAGCTGGCTATTGTCGGGGCTGAAGGAAGGCGAGGTGTCGATGCCCGGGTCATTGGTCAGACGGCGCACCTGGCGGCTGGCCAGGTCCATCACATAGACGTCGGTGTTGCCGCCGCGGATGATCGAGAAGGCCATCTTCGAGCCGTCGTTCGAGAAGCGCGGGGCCAGCACCTGGCCGTCGAATTCGCCCAGCGATTCCCGCCGGCCGGTGGACAGGTTGAACAGGTAGATGCGGCTGTAGTCCTTGCCCAGCGCGACGTAGGTGATCTCGTTGGGGTCGTTCAGCGAGAAGCGCGGCGACATGATGATCTCGGCGCCGTCGGTCAGGTAGACGGGGTTGAAGCCGTCCTGGTCCGAGATGGCGAGGCGCGACAGGCGGTTCAGCTGGGTGCCGCTTTCCGAGACGAACAGCACGCGGCTGTCGAACAGGCCGGCCTCGCCGGTCATGCGCTGATAGACCAGGTCGGCGATCTTGTGGCCGATGCGGCGCCATTGTTCCGGCGTGGCGGTGAAGCGGTAGGAGGCCAGCTGGCACTGGCGGTAGGGGTCGTAGAGGCGGAAGCCGTAGTCGTTGCGGTTGTCCGGCCGCGGCGTCACCGAGCCGTAGAGCACCGCCTGGGCGCCGATCGAGGTCCACTGCGGGAAGTTGGGGGCGTTGGCCAGGGTCAGGCCGGTCTCGACGAAGCCGGCCGGATCGAGCGGCTCGAAATAGCCCGAGCGGCGCAGGTCGGCGCGGATCACGTTCGACAGGTCGGAGCCGTTCTGGCCCGAGAAATCGGCGACGGCGATCTGGAAGGGCCGCAGCACGCCCTGGTCGATGATGACCTCTTCCGGTTCCTGGGAACGCGGCGGGCCGGCCGGCGTCTGGGCCGTCGCGGCGGTCACCGTCATCGCCAGGACGGCGACGCTGGCCAGAAGTCGGTTCAGTCGCATAGAGGGCTCCCGCAGTTTGAGACGTCCGCCGGTTCTTGTCGCCGAACCGGTCGCAGAAGGCCAGCATGGCCGCGATTGGGGCGACTTTCGGGCGTCGTCAGGTGTCGTCAGCGTCCGCGACAGGCGCGGGCGGTCAGGAAGGTCGGACGGTAGCGTCCGCCGGTGAAGCCGCGGGGCACGTCGAACGGGGCGGTGGCGCGCAGGGCGCGCAGGGCCTCGGCGGTCGCGGCCTGGTAGACCGAGTTGCCGCGCGCTCCGACGAGATCGGGGCCGTCGGTGATGCGGCCGTCGGCGGACAGGGTGACGTCGAACTGGATGCGCAGGTCGTCGCCGCCCTCCATGTCGCAGACCACGAAGACGTTCCAGTTGGGATAGACCTGCTCGAACATCGAGGAGATCACCGGCCCGCTGGTCTGGCCAGCCGTGCCCGTGGCCTGCTGGCCCGACGGTGGAGTGGTTCCGCGGTTGGGGCTGCGGTTGGGGCGGTCGGCGGCGAGGGCGCCGAGATCGAGCGATTCCTCGCGCGGCGGGCGCGGCGTCTCGCGCTTTTTCGCCGGCGGGGGATTGGAGGGCGGCGGGGGCGGACGGCGCGGAGTCTCGGGCCGGGGCGTCGGGGCCTTTTCCGGCGGACGTGGAGTCGGAACCGGCGCGGGCTCGGGCGGCGGCTCGATGGCTTCGGGCGGCGGCGCGGCCTCGACATCGGACGCGGGCTCGGGCGAAGGCGCGTCGGCGGGTCCCGCCAGCACCATGTCCTCGGACAGGATCGACACCGGGATGCTCTGGACGATCTGACGCTCAGGGCGGGCGCCGCCGAACATCATGGCGAGCAGCACGGCGCCGATCACCGCCGCATGGACGGCGATCGATCCGATCAGGGCCGGGCCGGGACGCTCCAAGCCGTCAGCCCTCCTCGCTGGAAGAGGCGGCGGTGTCGGAATCGAGGTTCAATTTGGTGAAGCCGGCCGTGGACAGGCGCGCCATCACCCGGAGAACCGCCTGATAGGGCGCGCGGCCGTCGCCCCGCACCGAGATCGGCTTGTCCCGCGCATCCGGGCCGCCCGCGCGCGAAACCTCCGCGACCAAATCCTCCCAGGCGACGGCGCTCTCTCCGACGAAGATCTCGCCGTTCTGCTGGATGGTGACGACGACCGGCTCGCTGGACGAATCCACGGCGCACCGACCCGAGAGCCCCTACGGGGCGTCGAAGCTCGCCGCCGGGGCCTACCTTCGTGTCTACGAGTCGCTGTACGGGGTCCGGTGGACTGAACTCGCCCTGGCCAACGTGTACGGCC
>JBGTSL010000170.1:0-4889 GCA_041940325.1 Brevundimonas sp. | reverse complement strand
GTCGGCGCGCATGTCGTGGGTCAGAAATGCAATCCCTGGTGTGGGCATGGGCCCAACCAACAGGACATCGGCCCCCATCGAACAGATGCCCGCCACCAGCGCATTTTCGAGCACATAGCCTGAGAGCCGGGTGTCCTTGCCAATCAGGATACGTGGACGATGGCCGCCACTTCGAAAATGTACGGCCACCGCACGCCCCAGGCGCACGGCCATCTCTGCGGTCATGGGTTCGGTGCCCACCACCCCGCGGATGCCGTCGGTGCCGAAGAGTTCTCTACTGGGTGACAATGAAATCGAACTCCTTGGGCTCGTAATCGAAGTGCAACCCATCGCGTGGCGGGTCGACGCGGAAGGTCATGCGTAGTTTCTGTGCGCGGTACTTCCCGGGCGTGTAACCGCGTGTGTCCGCTTTTATCTCGAAGGACTCGGCCGTCAGGCCGTTGAGCTTCGAGACGGTTCCCGTCACCGTCAGGCGCACCTGCGGCGGCGTAAGACTCACCCGGGTACCCGAGGCTACCTGCGGGATCACCCGCACCCCTTCAATAACCTTGTCGATTACTTTCTCCGAGAGGCGAATCTGTAGGTCCACAACGGGGCGCTCAAGATACGGTAGTACCCGGGGATTGGCTTCGAGCTCCACACGCCGTTCTACTGGCAGGCACGGGGCAACACAGTCTTCAAATTTCACCCACATCTCGTCGGCGCTCATCGGGTTTTCGGGCGGTTCGGGCGAATCGCCGGTGGCGAGCAGGGCCTTGACCACGTCGTCGGCGTCGGCGGGCTTCTGCAGATAGTCGACGGCCCCGGCCTTGACCGCCGCGACGGCGGTGGCGATGGCGCCGTAGCCCGTCAGCATGACGATGCGGGCGTCGTCGCGCTGGTCGCGGATGGCCTCGACCACCTTCAGCCCGTTGCCGTCCTCCAGCCGCATGTCCAGCACGGCGAAGGCCGGGACCGATGACCGCAGGGCCTCGCGCGCCTCGGCCACCGACGCTGCGGTCGCGACCTCGAAGCCCCGGCTCTCCAGCGCCCGTCCCAGCCGGGTGCGCAGGGCGTTGTCATCGTCCAGCAGCAGCAGGGTCCTGTCCGCGAGGGCGGCGATCCGGGCTTCCGTGTCGGGCATCATGGTTCTCCTTGCCGTCAGGTCGGTAACGATACGGCAGAGGTCAAGGTTCAGTCCGGGGGTGCGACATCACGACGGCGCCGCTTCCAGGGCCGGGCGCGTCCAGCGCACCGCGACCCGGGCGCCCCTGGGCTGGCCCTTGCCGCCCCCGCCCGCCCCGACGGTGACCTTGCCTCCGGTCCGCTCCAGCAGGGTGCGGGCGATGAAGAAGCCCAGTCCCATCCCACCCTGGCTGGGCGCGATGGCTTCCGGTTCGGGGGCGGCCTTGCCGTTTCCGCGGCCCTTGCGGCCCTTGCCTCCCGGCGCGGCGGCGGCCACCGAGGCGGCGATCTGGGCCGCCAGGGCCCGGCGCGCCTTGCCCTGCGGCCGGCTGGTCACATAGGGCTCGCCGAGCCGGGGCAGGATGTCGGGCGGAATGCCCGGGCCGTCGTCCACCACCTCGATCTCGATGAAGCCGGCGTCGACCAGGGCCTGCACGCGCACCCGGCTGTTGGCGAAATCGGCGGCGTTCTCCACCAGAGTCGAAAGGCCGTGCACGACTTCCGGCAGGCGGCGCACGCGCGGAGCGGCCTCGCCAGAGGCTGTGCGCACCCGCACCTCGAAGGTCAGGTCGAAGCCCCGGTGCGGCTCGACCACCTCCTCCAGCAGGGCCTTGAGTCCGACCTCGGCGAAGGCGGCCTCGCCCTCTTCCGGCTGCTGCGAAAGCCGTTTCAGGATGTCCCGGCAGCGTTCCGCCTGCTGCAGGATCAGGGCCGCGTCCTCGGCCGCCGCCCCGCCCTTGGCCGCCTCGCGCAGCAGTTCGCGCGCCACTACCTGGATGGTCGCCAGCGGGGTGCCCAGTTCGTGCGCCGCCGCCGCCGCCAGCCCGCCCAGCGCCGCCAGCCGTTGCTCGCGCTGCAGCACGTCCTGGGTCGTGGCCAGGGCCAGTTCCAGCTTCTCGGCGTCGGCCGCCACCCGCCACGCATAGGCGGCGGTGAAGACCACGCCGGTGATCAGCGCAAGGCCGATGCCGAAGCGGTACAGCGGCGGCAGCACCAGCTCGGTCCCCGCCTGCCAGGGCAGCGGCATGGAGAAGAAGAACAGCCCGATGGTGGCGCCCAGCACCAGCAGCCCCATCAGCGCCGCCTGCCGCCCCGGCAGGGACGCCGCCGCCACCGTCACGGGCGCGACCAGCAGCAGGCAGAACGGGTTCTGCAGACCTCCGGTCAGGGCCAGCAGCAGGGAAAGCTGGAGGATGTCGAAGCCGAGGTGGGCCGCCGTCAGGGCCCCGTCGGGGAAGGACCCTTCGCTGCGCTTCAGCCGGGCGGTGGCGTTCAGATTCATCGCCACGCTGGCGGCGATCACCGCCAGACAGCCCCATAGCGGCAGGTCGAAATGGAACCACGCCGTGGCCACGAAGATGGTGGCGCTCTGGCCGACGATGGCCATCCAGCGCAGGATCACCAGCGTCCTCAGCGAAAGCCCCCGGCTGCGGCGCGGCACATTGCGCCAGGCGCCGAACCGGCCGCCGGCGTCGGCGGCGGTGTCGGCGAACTGCGACGACAGGGGGTCTTGGGTCGGGCTCACGCCTCTTCTATAGACCAGCCGCGCCCACAAGGCGCGTCCTGCCGGGAGCCGAGATGCCGCGCCGATCCATCCTGCTGTTCGCCGCCGCCTGCGCCGTCGTCGCCGTGGCGCTGATCGCGGTGACCGTGGTGCTGGCCAGCCGCCCGGCCCCCGGCCTGCAGCCGGGCGAAGTGGTGTCGACCGGCGAGGCGAAAGTCGGTGGACCGTTCCAGCTGGTCGACCAGGACGGCCGCCCCGTCGACGAATCGATACTGCAGGACAGGTGGTCGCTGGTCTTCTTCGGCTTCACATATTGCCCGGACTACTGCCCGACGACGCTTCAGGTGCTCGACGCGACGAAACAGCGGCTGGGCGATGCGGCGGAGAACCTGCAGATCGTCTTCATCTCCATCGATCCGAAACGGGACACGCCCCAGGCGCTGAAGGACTATCTGTCCACCGACGGCTTCCCCGAGGGCGTCATCGGGCTGACCGGCACGCCGGAGCAGGTGGACGCCGCCGCGAAGGCCTATGGCGCGCCGTACCAGAAGGTCGGGGAGGGCGAGGGCTATACGATGAACCACGGCCTGACGATCTATCTGATGGGGCCGGACGGAAAGTTCCGCAGCGCCATCGCCCACGATCTGGGGCCGGAACGCGCCGCCGACGTGATCCGGCGGGTCATGGCGCGCGGCTAGGACGGCCACGACCCTCGAATGCTTCAGCTCTTGCGGCTCATGGCGATCTGAAGCTCGAGCCGCTTCAGCTCGCGCATCATGCGATTGGCCTGAAGCTCCGGCATCATCGCCAGCTTGATGATCAGGGAAGCCAGGACCAGCACGGCGGCGGGAAGACCCCAGTGCAGCGCCGACAGGGCCGTTTCGGCCTCGAAGAAGCGCCAGCCGGCCCAGATGGCGGCGACGAACAGCGCGATCTGCGTCAGCATCATCACGATGTTGACCCAGCCGTTGGGTCCGCCGAGCAGGCCGAACGCCTGGGCGAAGAATCCCGGCTCGCGGGCGGTTTCTCGGAACAGCGCCTGCTCCTCGCCCTGAAGGGCTTCCTCGATCATCCGGTCGATATCGGTCGTCATCATGCGTCTCCTTCCAGCACCGCGCGCAGCTTGCGGCGGGCATGCATCAGGCGGGTTTTCACCGTGCCCGCCGGCACGTTCAGGGCGGTCGCGACCTGCGCGACGTCCAGATCCTCGAGATAAAACAGGCCGATCGCGGCCCTCTGGTCCGGCGGCAGCCCCGCCATCGCCGCCCGCAGCCGCGCCATGGCCGGGGCGTCGCCTTCCTCTGGCGCCGCGGAGGGGTCGGCCGGTTCCGCCGCCGCCGCCGCCAGCGCCCGGTCCTGCTGCCGACGCCCGATGCATCGGGCGCAGCGCCGCGAAACGATCTGATAGGCCCAGGCGGGGAAGGCGCGCTCGTCTCGCAGGCGGCCGAGGCCGCGCACGATCTCGATCCACCCCTCCTGGGCGGCCTCGCGCGCCAGATCGACATCGCCGGTCAGCCGCCAGGCGTGGGCCACCAGCTTGCCCTGCCAGCGCCGCGCCAGCAGGTCGAACGCCCTGCGGTCCCCGATGCGCGCGGAGGCCACCAGATACTCGTCCAGGAGCTGTTGTTTGGTCCGGATCGCCACGCCCATGTCCCTCGTTGAATGAGAGGTGCCGCCATCCCGCGATCCGGTTCAATCAAATCGTACCGAGGCGCCGCTTTTCAGGGTGGAAGCGTCGCCGTTCACGACAAACTGAACAAAGATAATCTTTTTGCAGTGCGGCGCGTTCTATGCTGCCCTGCCACATACCGGCGGGGGCCGTCTCAGGACACGCATGCTGTATTCGCTTCACGAGCTCGCCTATCACTCGGCGACGCCGTTCCGGATCGGGGCCCAGATGGCCCGCCAGTTCTGGAGTTCTCCGTTCAATCCGGCCGCCGACACCGCCCTGGCGCGCACCGCCTGGGCCTCGGCCGAGCTGTTCGAGAGCGTCACCCGCCGCTACGGCAAGCCCGCCTGGGGCTTGGAGACGGTGACCGTCGCCGACCGCCCGGTGCGGACGACCGAACAGGTGGTGTGGTCCTCGCCGTGGTGCCGGCTGGTGCGGTTTGCGCGGCATGTCGGCGATCTGAAGCGGGCCGGCAAGACGGCCGCGGCGCCGGCGGTGCCGATCGTCGCCCCGCTGTCGGGCCACTACGCCACCCTGCTGCGCGGCACGGTC
>JBGTSL010000169.1:0-4920 GCA_041940325.1 Brevundimonas sp. | reverse complement strand
CGGAACGCCCGGCCATCATGGGCCAGATCGTCCGCGCCATCGAAGGCATGGCCGAGGCCTGCGCGGCCCTCGACTTCCCGGTCGTGAGCGGAAACGTCAGCCTCTACAACGAGACCAACGGCGCGGCCATTCCGCCGACTCCGACGGTCGGGGCGGTCGGCCTGCTGGCCAACTACGACGTCGTCACCGGCTTCGGCGGCATGAGCGAGGGCGACGTGCTGGTGCTGATCGGGGATACGGTCGGCGAGCTGGGGTCGTCGCTCTATCTGCGCGAGGTGCTGGGCCGCGAGGACGGCGCGCCGCCGCCGGTCGACCTGGCGCTGGAGAAGAAGACCGGCGACTTCGTGCGCGGCCTCATCGAGGCCGGCGAGCTGACCGTGGTGCACGACCTGTCCGACGGCGGCCTGATCGGCGCCGCGGCGGATCTGGCGCTGGCTTCGGATGTCGGGGTGGAGCTGGACGCCAGCTCGGCCGCCCACGCTCACATCCTGCTCTTCGGCGAGGACCAGGCGCGCTATCTGGTGGCCGTGCCGGAAGCCACGGACCTGATCGCGGCGGCCCAGGCGGCCGGAATCCACGCCAGCGTGGTCGGCCGGGCCAGGGGGCGCGACTTCGCCTCCGGCGGACCGGACGGAGACCTGTTCCGCCTGCCGCTGGATCATCTGCGCGAGATGCACGAGAGCTGGCTGCCGAACTGGATCGAGGGCGCCGCCTGATGCGCCTGCGGATCGCGCTGGCGGGCGTCGCACTGTTGCTGTCCGCCTGCGAGGGCGGCGGCGATCCTGTCGAACAGGCCTTGCGCGAGGCCTCCGCCGCGCACCAGGCGGCGGCGGCCCGGACCACGGCCGAGATGGAAGCGAGAGCGGCCGCGCCCGTGGCCGATCAGGCCTATGTCGAGGCCGCCATCGAGGAACACCGCGCCGCCATCGCCCGGGCGGAGGCGACCTTGCGGGAGACGTCCGATCCGGCGCTTCAACAGCTGGCGCGGACGACCATCGACGCCCGCAAGGCCGAGATCGTCGCCCTGCAAGCCTGGCGGCCGGCGCCGACACCCGCCGAGTGACGTCCGTCACAATTCCGGGCTAGGTCAGACGACCGAACCCCGGAGCCCTGCCGATGACCCTTCCCTCTTCCGTTTCCCGCCGGGGCCTGATGCTGGCGCTCGGCGCCGGCGGGGTCGCGCTGGGCAGCGGCCGCCCGTCCCTCGCCGATCCGGTGTTCGCGGAGTATCCGTTCCAGCTGGGCATAGCCGCAGGCGACCCGACGCCGGACGGTTTCGTGATCTGGACCCGGCTGGCCCCGCGCCCGCTGGAGATCGGCCACGGCATGCCGTCGGCGCCCGTGCCGGTGAAGTGGGAGGTGGCGAACGACCGCGGCTTCTCCAGCGTGGCGCGCAGCGGCGAGGCGATCGCCCGGCCGGAGATGGGTCACGCCGTGCACGTCGAGGTCGAGGGGCTGGAGCCGGGCCGGGAGTATTTCTACCGCTTCACCGCCGGGGCCGAGCGGACGCCGTGGGGCCGGGCGAAGACGGCGCCGGCGGCGGGCGCCTCTGTGGCGCGGGTCCGTTTCGGCGTGCTGGGCTGCCAAGCCTATGAGCAGGGATTCTACACCGCTCACCGCAAGGCGGCGGCCGAGGATTTCGACTTCGTCTACTGCTACGGCGACTATATCTACGAAGGGCGGGGCAACCGGACCTATACGGGATCGGGCGGAACGATCGAGAACCCCCGGCAGCACCTGGGCGGCGAGACCTATTCGCTGGACGACTACCGGCGGCGATATGCGCAGTACAAGCTGGATACGGACCTGCAGGCCAGCCACGCGGCGGCGGCGTGGTATGTGACCTGGGACGACCACGAGGTGGCCAACAACTGGGTCTCGGACATCGACGACGGCGTACCGCCGGAGGTGTTCCTGCTGCGGCGGCAGGCGGCGGCGCAGGCCTTCTACGAGCACATGCCGCTGCGCCGGTCGGCGTTCCCGCGAGGGGCGGACATCCAGCTGTATCGTCACGCATCGTGGGGAAACCTGCTGGACCTGAACCTGCTCGACACGCGCCAGCACCGCACCGACCAGCCATGCGGGGACAGCTGGGCGACGACCTGCGACGGCGTCTCGGATCCCCGGGCGCAGGTGCTGGGCGACGCGCAGGAAGCGTGGCTGTACCGCAATCTGGAGCGTTCAAACGCCCGCTGGAAGGTGCTGGCGCAGCAGATCATGGTGATGGATCTGGATCGCAGGGAGGGGCCGGAGCCGGGCTACAACCTTGATTCCTGGGCGGGTTATCGCATTCCGCGCCAGCGGCTGCTGAACCGGCTGCGTGACCGGCGCATCGCCAACGCCATCGTGCTGACCGGGGACGAACACCAGAACTATGCGGGCGAGCTGTACGTCGACAGCCGCAATCCGGAGGGCGCGCCGGTGGCGGCGGAGTTTGTCACCACCTCGATCAGCTCGTCGGGCGACGGGGTCGACCAGCGGGCCGACGGGCGGCGGTACCTCGCCGACAACCCGTTCCTGAAGTTCAACAATGCCCAGCGCGGCTACGCCGTCTGCGACGTGACGCCGGAGCGCTGGCAGGTCGAGTTCAAGGTGCTGGACAAGGTGTCGGACCGCGAGGGCACGCTCACCACCCGGGCGAAACTGGCTGTGCAGAGCGGTGACGCTCGGGTCGTGCCGGCCTGACAATCGGCCGCAGAGCGACGCCTGCCCGTCCCGGGACGGGCGCGAACCGCGCCCCCCCTGCTTCGCCACGTTGGGGGTTTCGTCGTCGCCGGTCCGCTACGGCGAGGCGCGGGATGCATTGACGACGGGTCTGACCGAACCCGACGGTGGTGCGGCGCAAGATTGTCTGACGCCCCGGACTGGGGCACCTTCGCCGCGAACGCGAGGGCCCCATGACGATCCTGTTGCTTCTGACCCTGACGATGCTCGCGCAGGATCCGGTCCTGACAGAGGGGAGCGTCGACGCCTTCCTGCGGACGCAGGTGGCGGCGGCGCAGGCCGATCTTCCGCAGCCCGATGTCGAAGGCAATGTCATGACGGGGGTTTCGCTGTCCGGGCGAACCGTCACCCATGACTGGAGCGCGCCTTCACCACTGGACCCACCGGCCATCGCGCGCCTTGACCGGGCATTGTTGAGCGGATGCGAGGACCCCGTCATCCAGGCCGCCGCGGCGCTGGGCGTGCGTCTTCGCCATGTCTACCGGCACGGTGAAGCCGCGCCCCGCGTTCTGGAATTGGCGGCGGACACGTGCGGAGGCGTGCGGCTCAGCAGTTCCCGGAGGTGGCGTACGATCCAGGCCACCGCCACACGGCTGCAGGCCGTCGATATGCGCTCGGTCGTCGAGGACGGGGAGTTCCTCACGTTCGAGTTTGTGGGCGCGCGCCCCCCGACCGCGCAGGCCCCCGAGCAAGCCTTCGAGATATATGGCTATCGCCTGGACTGTGCGGGGCGGACCTTCGCCGTCCAATATGTCGAAGCCTTCGACCGGGAAGGGCAGTCGCTGATGATGGACGATCAACCGCGCCCCGCTGGCCCGATCAACCCCCGCACGGTAATGGCGGCTGTCGCGGGAGCACTCTGTGAATCCGCCTCCTCGAGCGACAACGACGGAACAATCGATCCCCTGCTGCGATCGGCCTGGGAGCGGTTTGACGCCTCAGGCGCCTGATCCGCCCCGGTCGGCGACCGGCACCGCCTGGCTCAGCCGTCCCCCCACCCGGATGGGCTCGACCCGCGTGGCCAGACCCGTGCGGTCGTCGGTCTCGACATAGACGCCGCAGATGGTCGCCGGGCCATGGGCGGGGCTGTAGCGGCCGCCGCTGATCCGGGTGGTGAAGCGCCGAAGCGGCTCTTCCTTCTCGTTGCCGATGACCGAGTCGTAGTCGCAGCAGCCGCCGGCATCGGTCTGGTAGGCGGTGCCCCCGGGCAGGATCTGACAGTCCGCGGTGGGCACATGGGTGTGGGTGCCGACCACGAGGCTGGCCCGACCGTCGCAGAAGTGGCCCATGGCCATCTTCTCCGACGTCGCCTCGGCGTGGACGTCGACGATGATGGCGTCCGCGGCCATGCCCAGCGGACAGGCGGCGAGCTCCTTCTCAACCGCGCTGAAGGGGTCGTCCATGGGGTCCATGTGAACGCGGCCGAGCACGTTCATGACCAGGATGGTGCGGCCGGAATGGGTCTCGAACAGATTGGCCCCGGCGCCGGGGGCGTCCATCAGGCGCGGATAGTTGAGAGGGCGGATCAGGCGCGGTTCGCGGACGATGTAGGTCAGGGCCTCGCGCTGGTCCCAGCTGTGGTTGCCCAGCGTCAGGCAGTCGGCGCCGGCCATGAAGAGGTCGCGGGCGGTGTTCTCGGTGATGCCGAAACCGGCCGCGGCGTTCTCGGCGTTGATGATCACGAACTCGAGGCCGAGACGGCGGCGGAGATCAGGCAGATGGTCGGCCAGGCCGTCGCGGCCCGACTTGCCGACGACATCGCCAAAGAAGGCGAAACGCATAGAAAGTCCTTAGAGCGAGCCGTCAGCGGCTCATGTCATGGACGGCGATATACTCTTTTTCTGTGAGAATGGCGTCCAGCCTTTGATCATGCGGTTCGGCGGGCAGGTTTTCGACCTGCTGGCCGCTGTAGGCCAGGCCGATCACGACCACCGACCGGCGGGCCCGCAAGGCCTCCAGCGCCCGGTCGTAATAGCCGCCGCCCTGCCCCAGGCGCAGACCGTCGCGCTGAAAGGCCAGCAGTGGAGCGATGACCAGATCGGGCTCCAGGATGGGTCGCTCGGGCGCGGGACCGCGCAGGCCTATGGCGTCGTGCACCAGCGGCTCACCCGGCGTCCAGGCGCGGAACACCATGCGCGCGGCGTCGGCGTCCTCGACCGCCGGCAAGGCCAGGGTCCAGCCGGCCTCGTGCATGTG
>JBGTSL010000168.1:0-4926 GCA_041940325.1 Brevundimonas sp. | reverse complement strand
GAAATCAAAGGCGACTTGAGCTACCAAAAGTCGCAAATCAGCTTCAACACGATGGTCGATTCGGTCATCATCTCGCCGGATCTCTCGACTTCCGGCCGCCCGCTGGTCACCTTGAAGGATACGGTCAACACCATCGTCACCGATCCGCAATTGGCCGACGGTGTCAGAATCCAAAATCCCTGGTCCTTTACCTACGGCATCAATTCGATCTCTTCGAAAAACAGCACGGTCTTTTCGACCGGCGAGCATAAGGTCAATGTCACGACCATTGTCGATGGCTGGTACGGCGATCAGTCGGAGATGTTTATGATCGGTGAGGTCTCCGAGGAGGCCACTCGACTGGTTCAGAAAACGTTTGAGGCACTTTTCCAGGGGATTCGAGCCTGCAAACCCGGCTGCCGGGTCACGGCCATCGGTCGGGCGATCCAGAACTGGGACACCAACAAGCGTGTAGCCATTATGGCATCCGGCGGGCTCAGCCACACGGTCATCGAAGAGGAGATGGACTATCAGATCATCGAGGGGCTCAAGGGCGCCCTCGCCGCCCAGGTCGTCGGCGACCCCGCCGACCCCGGCACCGACATCGGCCCGGTCATCGACATGGACGCGCGCCAGATGCTGGAGAGCCACGTCAAGCGGCTGGCCCGCGAGGGCAAGATCATCGCCCGCGCCTCCCTGCCCGCCGGCTCCGAGCGCGGCGAGCTGTTCGCCCCGACCATCGCCGAGGTGAAGACGCCCGACTTCCTTGAGAAGGAGGTGTTCGGCCCGATCCTGCACATCTACCGCTACGACCCGGCGAAGCTGAAGGAGACGGCCGGCAAGCTGGCGGCGCGCGGCTTCGGCCTGACGCTGGGCGTGCACAGCCGCATCGAGGCCTTCGCCAGCGAGGTCATTCGCCTCGTCCCGGCCGGCAATGTCTACATCAACCGCTCGATCACCGGCGCGGTCGTCGGCGTCCAGCCCTTCGGCGGCGAGGGCCTCAGCGGCACCGGCCCCAAGGCCGGCGGCCCCTACAGCCTGATCCGCTACGCCTCCGAAAAGGCCATCAGCAACAACATCTCCGCCCAGGGCGGCGACCCGGCGCTGCTGAACCTGTAGCGATCCTGAATGGACAGGTTCGATCGACGCCCCACTGCCAGGCAGCGCCGACAGAAACTGCTCATGTACGTGGCTGCGTTCTGCCTTGCCGGCGGATGCTTCCTCGCATTGTTCGCCTTCGGGAAGGCCGGTGCGCGCTGGGTGCTGGGGATATACGTCTTCGGCTTGACGTTGGCATGTCTCTCCGGAGTGGCCGCCGTGGCCCGACACCATCGCCTCTGGTTGGCCGGTCTGAAGACTCAGCCGGATCAGGGACCGGGCTTCTCCGCCCTGGAACTCGCCGCGATCAACGAAATCGCGAACCGGGCCGGGCCGGATGGTCCGGCGCTGCACACCCATCTTGCCGGCAGCGAAGTGGCCGCTCGCTACAACTCCGGCGCCGGTTGCGTCACGAGCGTAGCCGGCGTCGGCGAGACACCCGCGCCCCTTGCGGCCCTGCACGCGCGAGCGTGGCTGCAGGTCGATGGGCTGGGGCCTGTGGGTTGCCAGTTATGGGCCGACCCGGACGGTCGGATCGACCTGCTCGAGATCTTCACCGGCGGCGTGGACACCGCCCACACGGATTGGGCGACCGCGACCTTTGAGATGATTGAAGATCCGGAGCCGCAGCACCCGGTTCCGACGACCCGGCCGATCGTCACCGAGCCACGCTGGATCCGCTACAGGCCCGAAGCCTGATCCGGCGCCGACCAACCGCGGAAACCGGGAGCTAGCCCTCCCCCCGCGCCGCTTCGCGGAACAGCCACGCCGCCAGCAGCCAGCCCAGCGAGAACACGCCGACGATGGCGAAGACGATGTGCTCATAGGCCAGCGCCACGAACGCCGTACCGAACTGGGCGATCGCCGTGACCAGCATGGCCAGCGCCATCCCCTTCGCCCGGAACCGGGCCAGGAACGATCCGACCACCGCGATGGCGATCACCCCGAAGAAGATCTGGTTCAGCGGATTGTTCTCGTCGCCGATGATGCCGACGGCGAGATTCGACCAGACGATCAGGAAGCTGGTCCCCGCCGCCACGACGACGCCCGCCCGGTAGGTCAGGCTGCCCGACAGCCGCAAGCCCACCTCGCACGCGCCGGCCGCGACCAGCAGCATCACGCCCCAGGCCACGAAGTCGAAGGTCGTCCACGGGATGTCGGCCAGCAGCTTCGCCGCCAGCGGTACCAGCCAGGCGACCACCGCGCCGGTCCAGACCAGCAGCCGCAGCCAACGCCCCAGCCGAGCGTCGCGCTCCACATTCGTCACATTCATATCGCCTCTCCGGTCGTCATCGACACTCCGACACTGCCGCAGCCGGCCGTGAGCGGCATGAGCGAAAGGTGAGCCTTCGCTGAAAAGCGCCCCGGGCCCCTTCATCGTCGGCGGTTCGCCCAGGCCGCCCGTCTGTGCCCGGCGCGCCGGATGCGCAGTTCCTGCCCGACCCGCACCTGGACCATTCGGAGGGCGAGGAGCCACAGCGCCACGGCCGCCACCGGCAGGCCCCAAACCTTCCACCCCTCGCCGAAGTCTGAGACCCAGGCCAGCAGCAGCGCCGATCCATTGAAGGCCAGCAGCAGGCTGCCGACGGCTGTCAGCCCGTCCCGAACGATCGCTCCGATCAGCAAGCCGGCCCCGCCACATAGATTGTGCAGGTGGAGGCCCCGCCGGTCAGGGGATTGTCGAAGGCCACCACCTCCGCCCGCGCCGCCGGAAACACCGCCGCCAGCACCGCCAGGAATTCGTCGTCCGGTCCCTCGTCCGACCACATGGCGAAGACACCCTGCGCCGTCAGGGCGTCGCGCAACCGCCCCAGTCCCTCCGCCGTATAGAACCGCCCATGGTCCGGGTGCAGCGACTGGCGCGGCGAATGGTCGATGTCCAGCAGCACCACGTCGTAGCGCCCGCCCGCCGCCCGCGGCGCGTCGAACCAGCCGAAGAAGTCGCCGTGCGACAGGGTGCAGCGCGGCTCCTGCCCCAGGCTGTCGCCGATCGGCACGAGTCCGGCCCGGTGCCATTCGATCACCGGCTCCAGGGCGTCGACCACCTCGACCGTCGCCACGCGCGGGCTGGCCAGCGCCGCCCGCGCCGTGTAGCCGAGCCCCAGCCCGCCGACGAGCACCCGCAGCCCCTCGCCCTTCGCCGCCGCCAGGCCGCGCACCGCCAGCTCGATCTCCCCGACCGTGAACAGGCTCGACATCAGGTGCTCGTCGCCGAGGATGACCTCGACCACGTCCTGATCGATGGCCGCCACCCAGCGCCGCCGCAGCACCAGCGGCCCCATCTCCGTGGGCCGGTAGTCCAGTTCCTCGATCAGCCGCCCCATACCGTCCTCCGCTTCGCCGCCACCCTGCGGGCGGACGCCGGCGAACGCCACCCCGACGGCGTGCGGTTCCATCCCGAAATCGTGAGTCGGCGCCCCGGAACGGCCCACGCTCCGGCCCCGTTCAGGCGGCTCATCATCCAGTAAGGAGAGCCCGAATGCACACCCACGATGATCGCGCCGTGAAGGTCCTGAACAGCCTGATCGAGACCACGATGGACAGCGCCCACGGCTATCGCAACGCCGCCGAGGGCGCCGCTGACCCCGAGTTCAAGACGCTGTTCAGCGAGCGCGCCGGCAAGCGCGAGGAGCTGTGCCGCCGCCTGCAGCAGGAGGTCCGCTCCTTCGGCGGCGAGCCCGAGGACGACCAGTCCCTGATGGGCCGTATCCACAACAAGTTCGCCGAAATGCGCGGCGACCTCATGGGCCGCGACGACAAGGGCGTCATCGACGAGGTCGAACGCGGCGAGGACGTCATCAAGGCGAAGTTCGAAAAGGCCTCGCAGGACACCGACCTGCCCGAGCCCGCCCGCCAGCTGGTCGCCACCGCCTGCGCCGAGGTCAAGGCCGACCACGACACCATCAGCGCCCTCAAGCACCGCATGCACTGACGCCCCGTAGCGGCTTTCTCCTCCCCGCATCGCGGGTAGGAGAAGCTCATTTCGGCCAGCCCCCCGCCCGGCTCAGCGCGCTCGGCGCCGGCCGGCCGATCAGCCCGCCGATCCAGCGCGCCGTTTCGATCAGGGCGTCGAGGTCGTAGCCGGTGCTGAACCCCGCCCGCTCCAGCATGTAGACCAGGTCCTCGGTGGCGATGTTCCCCGTGGCCCCCGGCGCGAACGGACAGCCGCCGATGCCGCCGACCGAGGCGTCCAGCACGTCCACCCCCGCCTCGATCCCCGCATGGGCGTTGGCCAGTCCGGTGTTGCGCGTGTCGTGGAAATGCAGCCTCAGCACCGCCTCGGGCGCCGCCTTGCGAGCCGCCTCGACCACCCGGGTCACGGCCCACGGATTCCCGACGCCGATGGTGTCGGCCAGGGCGATCTCCCTGACCCCCAGCTCGCCGATCCGCCCGACCAGATCGGCCACCTGCTCCGTCGACACCTCGCCGTCGAACGGGCAGCCCCAGACGCAGCTCAGCGTCGCCGACAGCGACGGGCCGGCTCCGGCGCCGCCCTCGGAATTGGCCCGGCCGGTCAGGATGTCCGAAAGCATCGACACCTGCTGGTCGACGCCCATGCCCTGGTTCTTCAGCCCGAAGCCGTCAGTGGCCGACATCGCCACATTGACCTCGTCGACGCTGGTCCCCAGCGCCCGGTCGTAGCCCTTGCCGTTCAGCACCAGGCCTATGCGGCTGCGCCCGGCCTCGTGCGGCAGGGCCGCCATCACCTCCTCGGCCCCGGCCATCTGCGGCACGTATTTGGGATGCACGAAGCTGACCGCCTCGATCCGTCGCGCCCCCGCCGCCTCCAGCCGCCGCACCAGTTCGGCGCGGACGGCGGGCTCGAGGACGGCCTTCTCGGTCTGCAGC
>JBGTSL010000167.1:0-4932 GCA_041940325.1 Brevundimonas sp. | reverse complement strand
GACCTTCGTCGCCCTGCTGATGGCGGGCCTGGACGGTATCGAGAACCGGATCGATCCGGGCGCCGCCGCCGACAAGAACCTGTACGATCTGCCGCCGGAAGAGCGCGGCAACATTCCGGAAGTCTGCGGTTCGCTCCGCGAGGCCCTGGAGAATCTCGACAAGGACCGCGCCTTCCTCAAGAAGGGCGGCGTCATGGATGACGACTTCATCGACAGCTACATCGAGCTGAAGATGGAAGAGGTGATGCGCCTGCAGCTGCATCCGCACCCCGTCGAATTCGACATGTACTACAGCTGCTGATCGACAGCCGGGGCTGACGATCGAAGGGCGCCGGACGGGAAACCGCCGGCGCCCTTTTCACATCCGGAAACCGGATCAGCGGTTGGTCGTCTCGACCTCGATGCCGTCCTCGCCAGCGCGCACGGTGGTGCTGTCGCCCTCGCGGCGGTCCTCGACCACGACCGGCGGGGTCGGGACCGGCACCTCGCGTTCGACCACGACCGGATCGGCCGGGACCTCGCGTTCGATGATGGTCGTGGTGTCCGCGCCGTCGGCGGCCGTTTCGGCGTCGTTGTCCGCCGCCGGCGTACAGGCCGCGGCGGCGAGGGCCAGGGCGCTGATCGAGGCGGCGGCGGTCAGGCGAGTGAATCTGGTCATAGGCGGACTCCTGAGTGGGAACCCGGCTCAAACGGCCACGCTGCGACTGAGGTTCCGTCAGGCTGTGACCGGGTCTTCCTTCCTGCGGCGCAGTTCGATCAGCCGCACGCACCAGATCGAGATCTCGTAGAGCAGCACCAGCGGGATACCGAGCATGATCTGGCTCAGCGGATCGGGCGGGGTGACGAAGGCGGCGACGACGGCGATGGCCACCACCGCGTATTTCCGGCCCGAGGCCAGGGCCTGCGAGGACACGATCCCGGCCATGCCCAACAGGGTCATCACCACCGGCAGCTGGAAGCACAGGCCGAAGGCCAGCAACAGGGCCATGACCAGGTTCAGATAGTCCGACACCCGGGGCAGCAGCTCCGCCGTAATGCCGCCGCCGCTGATCTGCTGGCCCAGGGAGAACAGCATCACGAAGGGCAGCATGACGTAATAGACCATCGCCGCGCCGAGCAGGAACAGGGCGGGGGCGGCGATCAGGAAGGGCAGGAAGGCGCCGCGCTCGTTGCGGTACAGGCCCGGAGCCACGAAGCGGTACAGCTGCCAGGCCAGCACCGGGAAGGTCACCACCACGGCGCCGAAGGCCGCCAGCTTCATCTTGGTGATGAGGAACTCCAGCGGCGCCGTGAAGATCAGATTGACGGTCTGGCCGTCGCCCTGCGGCACCGGCAGCAATCCGGCGGTGCCGAGGATCAGGTCGAACGGCGACACGCTGCCGCCCGGGCCGGCCGCCTCGCGGAACTGCGCCGCCACCGCGAACGGCTTGACCAGAAAGACGTAGATCGGGTCGGCGACGATGAAGCAGCCGATGAAGCCGACCACGAAGGCGGCCACGCAGATCATCAGCCGGGTGCGCAGCTCGATCAGATGATCCATCAGCGGCGCGCGCGACGCCTCGATCTCGTCCTCGTCGCGATCGGGGCGGCTCACAGGTCGACCTTTTTGGCGCGGACCGGTCGGGGCTTGCCGCTGGCCGTCATGATGGAGGGCGCGCCAGCGGGAGCCTTTCCGCGTGCGGACGGCTTGGCGCCGGCCGCGGCTTTCGGCTTCGCGGCGGCAGCCTTTTTCGGCTTCGGCTTGGGCGCCGCCTCCGCCGCAGGCTCCAGCGGCTCCATCACCGGCGCCGCGTCCGGCCATTCGTCAGGCGCGGTCAGGACCGGCGGGGCCGGGGACCCGTCGAGGGGCCGGTTCAGATCCTGGCTGATGTCGCGGAAGGTCGCCTCGGCCTCGGCGCCGAGCGGGACCATGCCCTGACCGCGCCTCAGGGCTTCGACCTCCTGGCGCAGCTCGTCCAGCTCGGACTGGCGCGCCATCTCGTCGAAACTGGCGCGGAATTCATTGGCCATGGCGCGCGCCTTGCCCACGGCCCGGCCGATCTTGCGCATCAGCAGGGGCAGGTCCTTCGGTCCCACGACGATGAGCGCCAGCAGGCCGATGACAAGGATTTCCAGCCCGCCGATGCCGGGCCCAAGACCACCCATCCGTCAGTGTCTCCGACGCGAAACGGGGTTTACGACTTCAGGTCTTCTTTTTCGGCCTCGGTGCGCGGCAGGGCGCCCGCGCGCTCGTCCCGGGGCTTGTCGGCGTCGCCGTCCTTGAGGCCGTCGCGGAAGGCGCGGATGCCCTTGGCGGCGTCGCCCATCAGGCCGGAGATCTTGCCGCGCCCGCCGAACAGCAGGAGGGCGAGGACGGCGATGATCAGGATTTGCCAGATACCGGGCTGCATGGCGGCTCAATCTCTATCGGTGGCCGGAGCGGTATTGCCCCGACGGGAAAACATGGTCCCGCATATAGGCCGTTCAGTGGCGCGACGCCAAGCGATTGCCGCGTCAGGTCGCCACGCTGTTGGCGCGAACCCAGGCGGCGAGGGCGTCTTCGTCCATCTGGCCGGCCGCGACGGCGAAGAAGGTCGCGATCGCGGCGTCGTCGGTTGCCGTCAGATCCCAGCCGTTCAGTTCCAGAAACAGACCCACGCCGAGGAAGGCGGCGCGCTTGTTTCCATCGATGAAGGGATGGTTCTTGGCCAGGGCGACCCCGTATGTGGCCGCCAGGTCGCGAGTGTCTCCGACACCCTCATAGCTCCAGCGATTGAAGGGGCGGGATAGGGCCGATTCCAGCAGACCTTCGTCGCGCAGTCCCGGTAGACCGCCGGTGCGCGCCAGCACGTAGCCGTGCAGCTCGATGACGTCAGCCTTGGCAAGCCAACGTGGCCCGTCGCTCATTTCGCCAGGGCTTCAAAGGTCTTGATATAGCGTTCGACAAAGGCCTTGCCGCGTTCGACCGGCGTGGCGTCGACGGCCTCCACCGATACGAAGTCTCCGACCGCCACACCCAGCGTCGTCAGGTCAGCGTCATCCAGCTGGATGACGGGCTTTCCGGCGACTTCTGCAATCTTCAGATGGATCATGGCGGCGCTCCTGCCTAGGAACATACGCCAAACCGGATTCGCCTCCAACCAATCGGAGGTAGGAGCCGCTGATGAAGGTTCGCTCTTGTCCCACGTCATCATCCACACCGACGGCGCCTGCCGCGGTAATCCCGGTCCCGGCGGCTGGGGCGCGGTGCTGCAGACCGGCGGCGGTCACGAGAAGGAGCTGTGGGGCGGCGAGGCCCTGACCACCAACAACCGCATGGAGCTGACGGCCGCCATCATGGCGCTGGAGGCCCTGACCCGGCCCTGCCGCGTCGACCTGCACACCGACAGCAAATACGTCATGACCGGCATCACCGAATGGATCCGGGGCTGGAAGGCGCGGGGCTGGAAGACGGCGGAGAAGAAGCCGGTCAAGAACGACGACCTGTGGAGACGCCTCGACGCCGCCCGCGCCCGCCACGAGGTGAAGTGGCACTGGGTCAAGGGCCACGCCGGGCATGAGCTCAACGAGCGCGCCGACCGCCTGGCCAACCGGGGCATCGACGAGATGAAGGGCTAGGGCTGCCGCCCCTTCGCTCTACGGAGCCAAGAGCCCCATTGGGCTGTACAGACGATACGGCGCGCTGACGCCCGATCCAGCGGCGAGAAACGTCAGTTCGGTAACGCCCCGAGCGGGATCGAAGCGGAACCGGATGTATTCGGCGCCGCCTCGGGAAGCATGGACTGTCACCGAGTCATCGGCCTCCGAATCGCGGGCTTCGAACTCCGCGCCGAGATGAACCCAGCGCCTGACCGTCCTGTCCCTCGGGATCGCCACAGGGCCATCCGCGAACATGAGGCACGCCATCCCGACCGCACTGCAGTCCGTTAGCTGATAGCCGAACTCGGTTGCCTCGGGCCTGTCGGGATAGGCGACGTCAGACAGATGCAGGCCTGGCTCAAAGATGGCGATTGCGACGTTGTTGCTGTCGTTCACATAAACCGTGACCCGCTCACGTCGGGGCGTCAGCGTCGCGCAGGCCGCGAGGATCGCTACAGTGGCGACAATCCCGGCCGGGCGAAGCAGCGATTGCGGCATTCCGCTAGACTGGCCTCACCTTGAGCTTCGAGCCATCCATCGCCTCGACGATCACGCTCTCGCCGGCCAGCGGCGCGGCGCCCTCGATCTCGGCGACCCATTCTGAGCCTGAGACGAAGACCCGGCCGCGCCCGTCCACGAAGGCCTGGACCACCTGGGCCCGCTGGCCGATCAGGCGGCTGTCGCGGGCGTTGATGTCGGGGCTGTCGGCGGGGTTGACCCGCTGGATCAATCGCCGCGACGCCAGGGTGGCGGCGACGGTCAGCACGGCGAACAGCGCGGCCTCGCCCCAGAATCCGCCGAGCGGCAGGCCCAGGGCGGTGACCACCGCCACCACGCCGGCCGCCACCGCCGGCCACAGCAGCCATTCGGTCGAGAAGGCGGCCTCGACGGCCAGCAGGATCACGCCGATCGCCAGCCAGATCCAGTAGGGCTGGGCGGCGTGCAGTTCGATCAGGGCGTCCATCGGTCAGGTCCTCGGAACGGAGCCGCCGCCGCGCGGGGCGCGGGGGGCGGGGGGCGGCGTCGAGGCGCGGCTGTCGGTGCGGCCCTGCTGCTGCTCCTTCGCCAGGCCGACCAGTTCGCCGAGGCCGGCGATGGTGCCGACCAGGCCGGACATCTCGGCCGGCACGATGACCGTCTTCTGGGTCGGGTTGCGGGCCAGTTCGGAGAAGGCCTCGACGTATTTCTGGGCCACGAAGTAGTTGATGGCGTTGACGTCGCCGCGGGCGATCGCTTCCGACACCATGGCCGTGGCGCGGGCCTCGGCCTCGGCCTCGCGCTCGCGGGCCTCGGCGTCGCGGAAGGCGGCCTCGC
>JBGTSL010000166.1:0-4941 GCA_041940325.1 Brevundimonas sp. | reverse complement strand
GCCTCGGCCTGGGCGTCGAAGCCGCCGTCCAGCCCCGCGTCGAACGACGCATACTCCGGCCCGTAGTCGATGAAGGTCCAGCCGAAGGCCGCGCCGTAGAAGGCCTTGGTCGCGGGCAGGTCGCCGCCCGGCAGTTCGAGATAGTCCAGCTTGCCGTCTTCACGCATGGGTGATGCTCCCGTCGATCGCCACCGACGCTTCGGGCTTGCCACGCCGCCCCGCCCCGCGCAATCTGCGAACGATTCGCAATTAACCGGAGGCGGGGATGATCGTGCAGCTGACCGGAAGCGCCGCCCTGGCGCGCCTCATGCGCGGGGACCGGCCCGGCTCACAGCACCTCGCGCCGGCTCAGGTGGACCAGGGCGGCGACCAGCGCCACGCCTCCGAGTCCCAGGCCCAGGCCCAGCGCCGTCTGGGCCCGCCACGCCTCGGTGGCCAGCATGTTCACCGGCATCTGCCACGGGAAGTAGATCCCCTGTTTGGCTGACGTCGCCACCACCGAGAAGAAGGTCCCGCCGATCCCGACCGCCAGCGCCGGCACGAAGCTGGCGTAACGCAGCGCGACCCACAGCTGGATGGCGATCATCAGCAGGGCGGCCAGATACATCCGGCCGAAGATCGCGGCGTAGCGCGCCAGGTCGAAGTCCCCGACCGGGGTCACCGTCGGCTTGATCGCCGCGCCCAGCGACACCGCCGCCCAGGTCATCCCCAGCACCGCCGCGCTCATCAGCGCCACGAGAACCAGCACGCAGACCATCTTGGCCGCGTACAGCCGCCAGCGGGGCAGGGGCAGGGCGCGCAGGTGATCCCACGATTTCGGCCCGTGCTCCATGTGGGCGACCAGCGCCGTCAGGGCCGTCACGCTCATCGGCAGCATGAAGAAGGCCCAGATGCCCGAGGCGCTGACGATCCACATGTCCCACGGCTGCGGCGCCTTGCGCCGCAGCAGGTTGAAGAAGGTGAAGATGGCGATCAGCGACGGCGCCGCCACGGCCAGAAGGGCGGCCAGCGAGCGGTTCAGCTTGCGCGCCTCGACAAACAGCGGCGCGAGGAAGGGCGAGGCGGTCATCAGGCGAACTCCGGCTGGGCCTTGGCGGTGGGGGCGGGGGCGGGCGGCGAGACCTCGCGGTAGATGCCTTCCAGCGAGCGCGACCGCGCCCCGATGGCGAAGACGGCGATGTCGGCCTCGACCAGGACCCGGTTCAGCGAGGCGGCGGCGGTCCGCGCGTCCTCGCCCGGCTTCAGCCGCGCGACCAGCCCGTCCTCCGCCGCCAGGACGTCGAACCCGCGCGCCCGCGCCAGCGCCGTGGCCCGCCCGGCGTCGTCGGTCTGCAGGGCGATCTCGGGCGCCAGGTCGGCCTTCAGCCGCGCCAGTTCGCCTTCCAGCACCAGCCGGCCGTGGCTCAGGATGCCGACGTGGGTCGCGGTCTGCTCGATCTCGCCGAGCAGGTGGCTGGACAGCAGCACCGTCGCCCCGGTCCGCTCCGGCAGCGCCTTCAGGAACCGCCGCATGTCGGCGATGCCGTCCGGGTCCAGCCCGTTGGTCGGCTCGTCCAGCACCAGCACGGGCGGCGCGCCCAGCATGGCCCGCGCCAGCCCCAGCCTCTGCCGCATGCCCAGCGAATAGTCCGACACCCGCCGCCGGGCGTGCTCGCTCATCTCGACCACCTCCAGCACCCGGCCGATCTCGGTCTTCGGCAGACCCAGCAGGCTGCGCGTCAGGTCCAGGTTCTCGCGCCCGGAGAGGTTGCCGTAGAAGCCGTGCGCCTCCAGCAGGGCCCCGACCTTGCGCGCCGCCCCGATCCGGTCGCGCGCCACGTCGACGCCGCCGACCAGCGCCGTCCCGCCGCTCGGCCGGATCAGCCCCAGCAGCATCTTCAGTGTTGTGGTCTTGCCCGCGCCGTTGCGGCCGAGAAAGCCGTAGACCGCCTTGTCCGGCACCGTCATCGACACGGCGTCCACGGCCAGATGGCGTTTGAAGCGGCGCGTCAGCGCGCGGGTCTCGATGGCGGCGGTCATGCTCGGCGCTCTCGTTCGTTTAAGTCCGGGATAAAGTTGCAAAGGGCGTATCTTTAAGTCAAGATTAAAGATAAGACAGCTTCTCGCCTTCCGGACGCCGCCATGAGCCAGACCGATCTCACCCGCTTTCGCCGCCGCTGCGGACAGTTCCGCTGGCTCGCCGTCTTCATGGTGGTCAGCGTCGGCGCCCTGCTGGCCCTCATCCATGTCATCGCGCCGGCGGTGATGAGCCTGCGGGGTCAGGACGTGGCCGCCCGCTGGCTGACCCAGGCGGTCTGGGCCCTGCCGACCGTCTTCTACCTCTTCGCCGTCTGGTCGATCGGCTCGGCCATGGGCCAGCTGTCCAGGGGGCGGCTGATCCAGCCGACGCTCGCCTCGGCCCTGCGGCGCGTCGGACTCGCCCTCGGCTTCGGCGGCCTGATCAGCGTCTTCGGCATCACCAACCTGACGCGCCTGATCGCGGGCGGGCCGGGCGGCTTCGCCTATTTCGACGTCGCCGGCATGACCCTGGGCATGATCGGCGGGGCGCTGTTCCTGCTCGGCGGGGTCATGGAGCAGGCTGGCAAGGTCCAGGCCGAGCTGGACGAGATGATCTGATGCCGATCCGCGTCACGCTCGACCAGCTGATCGTCAAAAGGGGCCTCAAGGCCCGCGACCTCGCCGCCGAGGTCGGCCTCAGCGAGACCCAGCTGTCCCTGTTCCGCTCCGGCAAGGTCAAGGGCATCCGTTTCCGCACCCTCGCCCGACTCTGCGCTGCGCTGGACTGCAGGCCGGGGGATTTGCTGGACTACGACTTCGATGTCTCCGACCTCGAGGCGGCGACGGAGGAGGAATAGGGGCGGTCCATCCCGGCCGCCCGGAACAGGGCCGCGGCGACGAGCCACAGAAGTGAGAACACGCCGTTGAACAGCACCGCCCTGAGCGGCCCGTCCGGATAGGCCGCCGTGGTGGGCGCGGTGGCCGCCAGAGCCCCGAGCGCCGCCTGCATGACCGCCACCCCGACCATGGCCCGCGCCATGCCGGCCGGCTGGAATCTCGCGGCGTAGCTTCCCACCACCGCCGCCATGATCAGCATGGCGGCTCCCTCGCCGCTGCCGTCCTGCACGATGGTCGTCCACATGATCAGCAGCGACGTCACCGCCGCCAGAACCACGCCCATTCGAAAGGCCAGGGGGCCATGGTCCGGTCGCGACATGGTCTTGCTCCTCACTGCCGGTGACGAAGTTACGACGGCACGCTACCCGCCGGCGTCCGGCCCCGTCATGAGCGGGCCATGAGCAAATCCTGAGCAATGCGTCCGGCCGATCGCCCGATAAGCGATCCTTCACCGGACCCGGTCATCGTGACCGCATGTCCACCGAACGTTTCAGCGCCTGGTATTTCACCCAGCCCGAACTGATCCAGCTTCTCGTGCTGTACGGGCCGCCGCTCCTCGTTTCGATCGTCATCGGTCTGGCGCTGGGCGGTCGTCTCAGGCTGATGGTGCTGGCGTGGAGGTTCAATCCGCCCCTCGCCGCGTCCCTGGACACCCTGCGCGCGCAGGCCGAGAGCGAGGCGGACGCCGACTGGACCCACGACGCCAAGGCGTCGGTGGACGAGCTCGTCCAGCGTCGGCGACGCGGCCTGCCCTGACGGGCCGCCGGCCTCTTCGTGTTCTTCGTGACCCGTTCGTGCCCTTGGCGGTGAACCATGACTCGCGAAGCCATGACGCTGTGCTGGCAATCCGCGAAAACATGGTCGGATTGTGAGAGCGATCTCGCGCCTTTTCAGTCACTTCGCCGAATCCAGAATCGATCTTCCATCCGGATAAGCCGGTGGGGGCATAATACCGCCTGTCCTGTCGCTGAGGCAGGCGCCGGTCTTTGATAATCGCATCCCCGCCGCGCCGCCCGAGGCGCGCCGATGTAGACCCTGCCGACTCTGGCACACTGAATTCCGGCGCCGACTCTGCCGACTCTGACACAGCTGTTTTTTCGGTTTTGCCCGGGTAAAACCTCAGACCAGCTCCACCGCCATGGCCACGGCCTCGCCGCCGCCGATGCACAGGCTGGCCACGCCCTTCCGGCCGCCACGCGCCTGCAGCGCGCCCAGCAGGGTCGCCAGCACCCGCGCGCCGGACGCCCCGATCGGGTGGCCCAGGGCCGTGGCCCCGCCGTTCACGTTCAGCTTGCCGTGCTCGATCCCCAGCTCCTGCATGGCGATCATCGGCACCACGGCGAAGGCCTCGTTGACCTCCCACAGGTCGACGTCCTCGACCGACCAGCCGGCCTTCTTCAGCGCCTTCTGCATGGCCGGCACGGGGGCGGTGGTGAACAGGCCCGGCTCGTGGGCGTGGGCCGAGTGGCTGACGATACGGGCCACGATCGGCAGGCCCATGGCCTTGGCCACGCTCTCGCGGGTCATCACCACCGCCGCGGCCCCGTCCGAGATGGAGGCCGAAGAGGCCGCCGTGATCGTCCCGTCCCTGGCGAAGGCCGGCTTCAGATTGGGGATCTTCTCCGGCATGGCCTTGCCGGGCTGTTCGTCCTCGCTGACCGTCTCCGTTCCCTTGCGGGTGGCGACTTCCACCGGCGTGATCTCGGCCTTGAAGGCGCCCGACGAAATGGCGTTGCGGGCCCGGGTCAGGCTCTCGATGGCGTAGGCGTCCTGGGCCTCGCGCGAAAACTGATAGGTCCCCGCCGTGTCCTCGGCGAAGGAGCCCATCGGCTTGCCGGGCGAATAGGCGTCCTCCAGCCCGTCCATCATCATCGAATCGACGATGACGTCATGGCCGATTCGCGCCCCGCCGCGGTGCTTGTTCATCAGATACGGAGCCCCGGTCATGCTCTCCATGCCGCCCGCCACGATGACGTCGGCGCTGCCGGCCATCAGGGCGTCCGAGGCCATCATCACCGCCTGCAGGCCCGAGCCGCACATCTTGTT
>JBGTSL010000165.1:0-4946 GCA_041940325.1 Brevundimonas sp. | reverse complement strand
CCGGCCCCGAGGTGGCCGCCGGTGACCGAGACGGCGTCGATGGTCTCGGCCCGCAGTTCGTCCGCCAGCTGTTTCAGCTGGGGGATGTCGAGGCTCCGCGTATCGGCGGGAACGTGGACCTGGTCGAGCAGCGGGGTGTCGGGCATCGAGGCAACTTGAACGGCGCCCGAGGCGGGCGAGATGATGATCCTACTCCATGAACGCCTGGCGCGCCGAACGCCAGTGAGGGATTCCTGAGCAGTTCGTGATCGCCGCTTCGGGCCGGCCTAGGACCGGCGCTGGAGAACGTAATCGACGCTGGCCTTGAGGATGTCGGCGTCGGGGCCGAAGACGTCGAGATGGGCGCGGGCCTGGTCGGCCAGGTGCGCGACCCTGTGCCGCGCCGCCTCGACGCCCAACAGGGTGACGAAATTGGTCTTGCCCTGGCCGGCGTCCTTGCCCGCCGCCTTGCCGAGGATGTCCTCGTCGCCCTCGACGTCGAGCAGGTCGTCGACGATCTGATAGGCGAGGCCGATGTCGTGCGCGAAGCTGGTCAGGGCCTGACGATGCTGTTCGCGGGCGTCGGCGATGATCAGCGGGATCTCGAAGGCGTAGCTGAACAGAGCCCCGGTCTTGAGCCGCTGCATGCGGGCGACGCCGCCGAGGTCGTCGCGCACGCCGAGCAGATCGATCATCTGGCCGCCGGCCATGCCCCGCGCGCCCGAGGCCAGCGACAGCCGGGCGGCCAGCTCGCAGCGCACGGCCGGGTTCTCGTGGGTGTCGGGATGCAGCAGGATGTCGAAGGCGGCGGTCTGCAGGGCGTCGCCGGCGAGGACGGCGGTGGCCTCGTCATAGGCGCGGTGCACGGTGGGGCGGCCGCGTCGGATGTCGTCGTCGTCCATGCACGGCAGGTCGTCGTGGACCAGGCTGTAGGCGTGGACGCATTCGAGGGCGCAGGCGGCGCGCAGCACCGGCCGCTCCTCGATGTCGAACAGATTGGCGGCCTCCAGGGCGAAGAAGGGCCGCAGCCGCTTGCCGGGGCCGAGGGCGGCGTAGCGCATGGCCTCGGTCAGGCGCGATTCGGGACCGTCGGCGCGGGGCAGCAGCTCGTCGAGGGCGACGGTGACGAGGTCGGCGGTCTCGGCCACCCGGTCGATGACGCCCTGCTCCGGCGAGTTGGCGGCGAGGACGGGGGTCAGAACAGCCTCCCGCCTACCGGAACCTCGCGGTCGACGCCGACCAGCACCACCTCGCCGGCGGCGTCGGGGAAGCCGAGGGTCAGGACCTCGGACATCATCGGGCCGATCTGGCGAGGCGGAAAGTTGACCACGGCGGCGACCTTGCGGCCGACCAGCTGGTCCGGGGTGTAGTGGACGGTGATCTGGGCCGAGGACTTCTTCACGCCGATGTCGGGGCCGAAGTCGATCGCCAGCCGGAAGGCCGGCTTGCGCGCCTCGGGGAAGGGATCGGCGGAGATCACCCGGCCGACGCGGATGTCGACCTTCAGGAAGTCGTCGAACGTGATCTGTTCGGCGTCCGGACCGGACATCAGTCGAACCCGGCCGGTTCGACGCCCTTCGCCTGGCCATCGGGGCCGACGACGATCTTCTCGACGCGCAGCTGGGCGGCCTTGAGCCGGTCCTCGCAATGGGCCTTGAGCCGGGCGCCCTCCTCATAGAGCGAGATCGATTCCTCGAGCGGGGCCTGTCCGGACTCGAGGCGGGAGACGATCTGTTCGAGACGCTGCAGGGCGTCCTCGAAGCTGAGGTCGGCGGGGATGGGGGCGGCGGCTTCGGTCATCGGCGGCGACCCTAGAGGGGCCGGATGCGCGCATCAACGGGGGGAGCGGTTCAGCGGCGCTCGTAGCGGCGCTGCGACCAGTATTTGAAGCCCTGGTTGTGGACCAGCTTCCAGCCGTCGGCGCGGAGGCGGCGGCCGACCATGTGGTTGAAATAGCCGTGGGCGAGGACCAGCACGTCCTGGCCCGACTCGGCGCGGGCGATCAGGGCCTGGGCCGCCTGTTCGGCGCGGACCTCGGCCTCGGCGCGGGTCTCCTGACCTTCGTGGTGGTTGAAGGCGTGCCACCAGACGCGGGCCACGGCGCCCCAGTATTTCGGCGGCAGCTTGAACCACGAGGGGAAGCGCGGCGGCGGCAGCGGGGCCTCGATGAACAGGGCGTCGCTCATCACCTCGCGGCCGGCGGCGATGGCGGCGGCGGTCTCCTGGGCGCGCGGGCGGGTCGAGGCGTAGATGGCGCCGGCGCCCTCTGCCGTGGCCAGCAGTTCGGGGGGCGGCGTCTGGCCGGCGCGCAGGCCCCCGACCTCATACTTCGCCCACCAGTCGCGGTACTGGTCGGAGGTCAGCAGGCATTTGCGCGACAGGGCCGGTTCGCCGTGGCGGGCCAGGATGATGGCGCCGGGGCGGACGGAGACGAGCGCCGCCGGGCGCGGAACGGGCGCGGGCGCGGCTTGATCGACGGAGGGTTCTCGGGCGGGAGCTGACATGAGCGACGGGCGGAACAGCGATTGCGATCCGGCCCCCTAGTCCTCCCCCAAAGCCTGGACATGGGCGGCCGCCGAACGGCCGAGCCCTTCAAGGTCGTAGCCGCCCTCGAGCGAGGAAACAACCTTGCCCGCGCAGCACGATCGCGCGACCTCGACCACGGCGCGGGTGGCCCAGGCGAAATCGTCGGCCTCGAGGCTCTGGTGGGCCAGCGGATCGCGGCGGTGGGCGTCGAAGCCGGCGGAGATGAGAATCAGATCGGGCCGGAAGGCTTCGAGGGCGGGCATCAGGCCGCCGGAGAAGGTCGCGCGCCAGGCCTCGCGGGCGGCGTGGGGAGCGACCGGGGCGTTGGCGATATTCCCGACGCCCGTCTCGGACGCCGCCCCGGTCCCGGGATAGAGGGGCATCTGGTGGATCGAGCCGAGGAACAGGCTGTCGTCCGCCTCGAAGGCGGCCTGGGTGCCGTTGCCGTGGTGGACGTCGAAGTCGATGACGGCGACGCGGGCCATCCCCCCGGCCTGCGCCGCGCGGGCGGCGACGGCGACATTGGAGAACAGGCAAAAGCCCATGGCCCGGTCCGGCTCGGCGTGGTGGCCCGGCGGGCGGACGGCGGCGAAGGCGCGGGCGGTCTCGCCCCGGGCCACGGCGCGGACGGCGTCGACGACGGCGCCGGCGGACAGGCGGGCGGCGCGCACGCTGCCGGGCGACAGGATGGTGTCCGGATCGAGCTGATTCAGCCCGTCGCGCGGGGAGGCGTTGAGCAGCCGCGCGACGTGGGCCGCGGGATGCACCCGCTCGAGATCGGCGATCGAGGCCTCGGTCGCGGCGCGGCGGTCCCCCGACAGGCCGGCGTCGTCGAGGGCGTCGAGCACCGCGCGCAGGCGCTCGGGTCGCTCGGGATGGCCGGCGCCGGGCTGGTGCCCGATCATGTCGGGGTGGGTGAAGAGGGCGACGCTCACGGAAACAGAATACGGCGCGTCCCCGCACTTGTCGCGCCCGGATCGAGGCTGTAGGCGCCGGGCATGACCGAGCCCGTGATCCGCCCCGCCGTCGACGCCGACGCCGAAGCCCTCGGCGCCCTGGGCCGGCAGACCTTCATCGACACGTTCGTCGACGGCTTTGGCATCCCCTATCCGGCCGACGATCTGGAGGCCTTCCTCGACGCCAGCTTCAGCCCGGAGACGATCCGGGCGAAGCTGCAGGAGCCGGACGCGGCCTGGTGGGTGGCGGAGCGCGACGGCGAACTGCTGGCCTTCGCCAACACCGGCCCGAACACCCTGCCCCATCCGGAGGCGCGGCCGGGCCATGCGGAGCTGCGGCGGCTGTATGTGGCGAAGGCGGCGCAGGGGCTCGGGCTGGGCACGAAGCTGCTGGCCGTGGCGCTGGAGTGGATGGAGGCCAACACCGACGGGCCGCTGTGGATCGGCGTGTGGAGCGGCAATCTGAAGGCGCAGAAGCTGTATGCGGCGTACGGCTTCCGCAAGGCCGGGGAGTACCAGTATCCGGTCGGACGCTGGCTCGACGACGAGTTCATCCTGCGGCGGGGATGACTGACCAGACCTGACGCCGGGTGGACGGAGTCGGGCGACCGTGGCTTGATCGGGTGACCGTCGCCCACCGGAGCGACGGGGCAGATGGGGAGGGGACGATGAAGCGGATCACTATGGCGGCGGCGATCTGGTTGATCGCGGGGGCCGCGGCGGCCCAGCAGGCGCCGGCCGGCAAGGCGACGCCGCAGGACGTCGCCGAGGCCCGGGCGCGTGTCGACCGGCTGATCGCCGACGCCGATGCAGCCGGCGTCTTCGTCAACGCGACGGAGGATGACGGGCTGGGTCGAGCGACCCATGTCCCCAGCGGCATGACCTGCAGCTTCGACGGCGGTCCCGAGGACCGGATTCACATCTTCCCGGCGGGGCCGCGCGGCGACGACGTCGGCTGTGTCTCGCGCGACGAGTCGCTCGGCATCGACCTGACCCTCTATGCGACCCGCTACCGGCCGATGCCGAGCCAGGCCTCGGTGCTGGCCGGAGCGCAGCAGGCGATCGAGAACCGCTGGCCCGACGCCGAGGTCTACAACGCGGCCCTGCCGTCGATGACCATGGACGGCCAGCAGCCGACGGGATCCGCGGCCTACAAGATCCAGCTGGGCGGTGAGCACAAACTGACCATGGTGCTGGTCTCGCATCGCCGCGAATGGAGCTTCAAGGCCCGCTCGACCGGGCCCTACGACGAGCCCATGGCCGTGGCCATGTACACCGGCGTCCTGTTCGAGGCCGCCCTGATCGGCCGCGCCAGGGACTGACAGGCGGTGGCGGAGCGGCCGATTGGGCTGCTGGACAAGGCCTGATAGGGTCCGCCCATGCTCCTCCCCTTCTTCACCGCCCTGCGCGACGCCAAGGTGCCCGTATCGATGAAGGAATGGCTTCATCTGGTGGAGGCAATGGACCGGGACGTGGCCGGGCGGC
>JBGTSL010000164.1:0-4951 GCA_041940325.1 Brevundimonas sp. | reverse complement strand
CCGACCTGACCCTCGACTTCGCCACCCTGACCGGCGCCGCCCGCATCGCCCTCGGCCCGGAGCTGCCGCCGCTCTATTCCGAGGACGAGGCCCTGGTCGCCGACCTGCTCGAGGCCTCCCGCGCCGTCGCCGACCCGCTGTGGCCTATGCCCCTGTGGCCCGGCTACCGCGCCGCCCTCGACAGCGAGATCGCCGACGTCCGCAACGATTCCGCCGCCTGGGCCCAGGCCGGCTCGGTCACCGCCGCCCTGTTCCTGCAGAAATTCGCCCCGACGACCGGCGCCTGGGCGCACATGGACATCTTCGCCTGGAACCCGCGCGCCCAGCCCGGCCGTCCCGAGGGCGGCGAGGCGCAGGGCCTGCGCGCCTGTTTCGAAATGCTGTCCCGGCGCTTCCCGGCCTGACGCGGCGCCACGAAATCGCCCCCGTTCGTTAACGGCCCTTTCGGCATATCCGGCCAACATGGCGTCTCAACCGGACGAGCCCTGATTGACCCCAGTCGCCGCCAGCCTTGACCCCCGCACCACGCTCGCACGGCCCGACCTGGCCGAGCAGGCGCTGGAGGGCCTCGTGCGCGCCGCCGCCTACCGCCCGGTCCAGCCGATGCAGGCCGCCGTCCCCTTCGCCGACATCCACGCCGACGCCGACCCGGGCTCCGAGCGCATCGATCAGTTGATCTACGGCGAGGCCTTCGATGTGCTCGACCAGCAGGGCGACCGCCTGTGGGGCCGCGCCCGCCGCGACGGCCTGGTCGGCTGGATCGCCGCCTCGGCCGTCCAGCCCGGCGCCCGCCTGCCGACCCACCGCGTCGTCGCCGTCGCCGCCGCCCTTCCGCTCAACGCCCTGGTGATCGAGGCCGCAGACATCTCGCCCGACGACCTCGCCCCGATCGGCGCCTTCGAGAGCGACCCGGTCGCCGTCGCCGAACGCCTGCTCGGCGTGCCGCACAGCCTCGGGGCCCGCTCCTCCGCCGCCACCGACTGCTCCGGCCTGATCCAGCAGGCGCTCTACGCCTGCGGCCGCGCCGGCCCCCGCCACGCGGACCAGCAGGCCGAACTCGGCCAGGCCGTCGACCGCGCCGACGCCCGCCGCGGCGACCTCGTCGTCTGGCTGGCCGAGCCGGGCGACCACAGCTGGACCGGTCACTCGGCCTTCATGCTCGACGCCGACCGTGTGCTTCACGCCACCGGCCACCACGGCGCCGTGGTCGTCGAGGCCTTCGCCGAGGCCGACGCCCGCTACCGCGCCGACGGCTTCCGCGCCCCGGTGTTCCGCCGCCTCTAGACGCCGGCGCCCGTCCATTCGGCCCGCACCGAGGCGTCCGCCTCGCCCGCCGCCCGTTCCGCCCGCAGCGTCGCGAACGCCGCCTCGTCCATCAGCCGCGACAGCGCCCACACCGCCGCGCCCCGCACCACCGGCGCCGGATCGTCCAGCAGCGCCCCCGCCGCCTCGGCCAGCGCCGCATCGCCGCTGTTGCCGATCGCATAGAGGACGTTGCGCACGAACCGGTCGCGCCCGATCCGCTTGACCGGGCTCTTCGAGAACAGCGCCCGGAAGGCCGCGTCGTCCAGCGCCGACAGGTCGGCCAGCCGCGGCGACACCAGCGCCTCCCGCGCCTGCACCCGGGTCTCGTGCGAGGCCACGGCGAACTTGTTCCACGGGCACACCGCCAGACAGTCGTCGCAGCCATAGATGCGCGACCCGGTCGCCGCCCGGAACTCCACCGGCCACGGCCCCGCGAACTCGATGGTCAGGTAGGACAGGCAGCGCCGCGCATCCAGCTGGAACGGCGCCGGGAAGGCCCGCGTCGGGCAGACGTCGAGACAGGCCGTGCAGGCCCCGCAGTGTTCGCTCTCGGGCTCATCGGGGTCCAGCTCGGCCGCGCTCAGGATGACCCCGAGGAACAGCCAGTTGCCCCGCGTGCGCGACAGCAGATTGGTGTGCTTGCCCTGCCAGCCGACGCCGGCCCGCTGGGCCAGCGGCTTCTCCATCAGCGGGGCGGTGTCGACGAACACCTTGACGTCCTCGCCAGTCCGGGCCGCGATCTGCCCGGCCAGTGTCTTCAGCCGACCCTTGATCACCTCGTGATAGTCGTCGCCCCGCGCATAGACCGAGATATAGCCGGCCGACCGGTCGGCCATCTCCGGCAGCGGATCATGCCCCGGCCCGTAGTTGAGGCCCAGCACGACGGCCGTCTTCGCCTCGGCCCACATGGCGGTCGGATGCGCCCGCCGCTCCAGCGTCGTCTCCATCCAGCCCATGTCGCCGTGCCGTCCGGCCCCGACGAAATGCGCCAGCCGCTCGCCCGCGCTCCACGGCGCGCTGGCCGAGGCGAAGCGGCACACGTCGAAGCCCAGGGCCGACGCGCGCTCGCGAATGAATTTGCGGGGATCGGCCGCCATCCGGGTCGTCTGACGCCTCGGCGCTCAGAAGTCGAGATCGTGATACCAGGCCGAGGGCTGCACGCCCGGGAAGCGGTCGGCGAGCAAGGGCCGGAAACAGGGCCGCGACTTCAGCTTCATGTACCAGGTCTTGAGGCCGGGGTAGGCCGCCCAGGCCACCTCGCCGAAATAGTCCAGCACCGACAGATGCGCCGCCGCGACCATGTCGGCGCGGGTTATCCGTCGTCCGGTCAGGGCGTCGCGCGTCGCCAGCAGCCCCTCCAGCATGACCAGGTGCGCCTTCAGCGCCTCGCGCCCGGCCCGCAGCGCCCGCGCCTCGGGCGGCCCCAGCCGCAGCAGCGGCTTTTCCATCCGCTCATGCAGCAGGACGGCGTTGACCTCGTCGTTGAAGCGCCGCTCGAACCAGGTGACCAGCCGCCGGGTCTCCGCCCGCTCCGCCGGGTCCGCCGGCATCAGGAACGGCTCCTTCGAGCGGTCCTCCAGCCAGCCGAGGATGGCGTCGGGCTCGCACAGGGTCAGAGCGCGTCCCGCCTCGGTGACCTGCAGCACCGGCGGCATGCCCGAGGGATTGAGCGCGGCGACCGGGCAGCCCTCCTCCCATGGCCGCACCACCGTCTCGGCGAACTCCACCCGCGCCTCGCCCAGCGCCAGCCGCGCCGTGCGGGAGCCCGGATCGAAGGGAAAATGGTACAGGACGACCGACATCACCGCTCAATGCCCCGAAGGGCGTTAAGTCCGCGTTAGCCATGGAGACCGACGGCGACTTTGCGTTCAGGCGCTCCCGGCGGCGCCGGCTCCTTCGTCCGCATGGCTCTCGGCCCGTCCCCGGGGGTCGGCGTGGATCAGGATGTCGGCGTTGGGAAAGGCGGAGAGCAGGCGGTTCTCGGCCTCGACGACGATGTCGTGGGCCTTTTCCAGGGTGAGGCTCGGCTCGAGGTCGACGTGCATCTGGATCGACATCACCGGCCCGACCATCCGGCTGCGCAATTGGTGGACGCCGGAGATGCGGGGGTCGGCCAGCACGGCGGTGGTGATGGCGATGCGATCGGCGTCCGGCACGGCGCGGTCCAGCAGGTGGTCCGCCGCCTCCCTGAGCAGGGTCAGCGCGCCCCAGAACAGCCAGACCGCGACGATCAGTCCGGCCGCCGCGTCCAGACCGGGCGCGGACAGGAAGGCCCCCGAGGCCACGCCGATCAGCACCACCACCCCGGCGGCGAGGTCGGCGGCGTAATGGGCCCGGTCCGCCTTCACGGCCAGCGAGCCGCTGCGTTTGATGGCCCGGTCCTGCATCCACACCAGCCAGCCGGTCAGGGCGATGGAGATCAGAACCACCATCACCGCCCAGTAGCCGGAGCTGACCGGGCGCGGATCGAAGATGCGCAGCACGGCCTCCCAGCCGATGAACAGGGCCGAGGCGAAGATCAGGCCCGACTGCACCAGCGACGCCATGGCCTCGCCCTTGCCGTGACCGTGGCGGTGCTCGGCGTCCGGCGGCGCGGCCGCCCAGCGCACCGCGAAGAAAGTCGCCAGGGAGGCGATCAGGTCCAGCGCCGAATCGGTCAGCGAGGCCATGACGGCGACCGACCCGGAGGCGCCGAGGGCGAAGGCCTTCAGCGCGATCAGCACCACCGCCACGCCGACCGACAGCCGCGTCACGCTGCGGTTGGCCAGTTGGGCGTCGTCGAGGGCGGTCGGGGTCATCGCCGCCTTGTCGCGGAAAGCGCGCGCGGCGCCAAGGCTTGCGGCGTTAGCGGCATCGTCACGAAATGGCCCCATGCTGGGTGCGCCATGGGAGCCCGGCTCCCACGCTCTTCGGAGGCGATATGCACGCGGCAGGGACGGCGACCCAGGCCGACCGCTGGATCGGACGCGGCGAGGCTCTGGCCCGGCTGGGGGTCAAGGCCCAGACCCTGTACGCCTATGTCAGCCGCGGCCGTATCGCCGCCCGGCCCGATCCCGACGACCCCCGCCGCAGCCTCTACGCCGTCGCCGACATCGTCCGGCTCAGCGGCGACGAGCCGGAAGCCGACATCGGTCAATATCTGCCGCCGCCGCAGCCGTCGGACGCGCCAGATATCGGGATCCGCTCGGCGGTGTCCTTCAGCGACGGCCGACGTCTGTTCTACCGCGGGATGGACGCGGTTCAGCTGTCGGAGAGCGCCACCCTTGAGGATGCGGCGCGGCTGATGTGGGATTCGCGCGCCCGCAATCCGTTCGCCGAAGTCCGCCCGCGCATAGGCGCCATCCCCGGCCATTCGGCGCGGGGCCGGCTGTTCGCCGCCCTGGCCCGCCGCGCCGAGGAGGACGCCGAACTCAAGCCTCGCCTGCCGGAGCCGACAAAAACCGAATGCGCCCGCGTCCTCGACGAGGCCGTCGACGCCGTGGCCGGTCCCGGCCCGCGCCTGTTCCTGCATCAGCGGCTGGCGCGGACGTGGAAGGTTCGCGAGCCGGACGCCCATCTGGTCCGTCGCGCCCTGGTGCTGGCCGCCGATCAGGGACTCGACGCCCCGGCCCTCGCCACGCGGGCCGCCGCCGCCGGCGGGGCCTCG
>JBGTSL010000163.1:0-4959 GCA_041940325.1 Brevundimonas sp. | reverse complement strand
CTCCGGCCTTCTGACCCTGCGCGCCCGGGCCCGGTCCGAGGACTCGGCCCTGGCCGCGATCGCCCGGCTGGTGGAGGCGGGATCCCAGTCGCGCTCGCGCTACGTCCGTCTCGCCGACCGCGCCGCCGCCCTCTATGTGCCGGTGGTGCATGCGGCGGCGCTGGCCACCTTCGCCGGCGGCTGGGCGCTGGGCTTGGATCCGCGCGAAGCCCTGATCCGGGCCGTCGCCGTCCTCATTGTCACCTGTCCCTGCGCCCTCGGCCTGGCCGTCCCGGCCGTGCAGATCGTGGCCTCCGCCCGCCTGTTCCGGCGCGGGGTGCTGGTCAAGTCCGGCGCCGCCCTGGAGCGTCTGGCCGAGGTCGACCATGTCGTCTTCGACAAGACCGGCGTGCTGACCGAAGGACGGCCGGTGTTGATCGGCGCCGCGCCGGAGCTGATCGCCATCGTCGCGCCCCTGGCCCGCGCCTCCAGTCATCCGCTGGCGCGCGCCGTCGCCTGGGCGGCCGGAGACGGCCCTGTCGCCGAAGGGGTGATCGAACACGCCGGAATGGGCGTCGAAGGACTGATCGACGGCCGCAGGGCACGCCTCGGCCGCGCCGCCTTTGTGGGCGCCGCCACCCTGCGGTCGATCGAGACCGAGCTGTGGTTCGGCTTCGACGACACCCCGCCCAAGGTGCGTCTCGAATTCTCGGACAGGCTCAGGCCCGACGCCGCCGCCGCGATCAAGGCGCTCAGGACCCGCGGCGTGACCGTGGAGATCCTGTCGGGCGACCAGGCCGTCGCCGTCGCCGCCGTCGCGAACGCCGTCGGCGTACCGGACTGGAAGGCCGGGATGCTGCCCCAGGAGAAGGCCGAGGCCGTCGACCGCCTCGCCGCCGCCGGGCGCAAGGTGCTGATGGTCGGGGACGGGCTGAACGACGCCGCCGCCCTGGCCCGGGCCCACGCCGCCATCGCGCCGGGGACGGCCCTCGAGGCCAGCCAGAACGCCGCCGACCTGGTGCTCACCGACGACGCCCTGACGGCGGTGGTCGAGGCGATAGACACAGCCCGTTCGGCCCGCCGCCGGGCGCTGGAGAATTTCGCCTTCGCGGCCCTTTACAATGTGATCGCCGCGCCGGCGGCGATGCTCGGCTTCGTCAATCCCTTCGTCGCCGCCCTGGCCATGTCGGGGTCGTCGCTGGTCGTGACCCTCAACGCGCTGCGGGCGAGGGGCGGGCGATGAACATCATCTTCCTGCTGGCCCCGTTCTCCGTCCTCCTAGGCCTGATGGCCGTCGGCGCCTTCTTCTGGACCCTCCGCGCCGGCCAGTACGAGGACATCCAGGGGGCGGCGGCGAGAATCCTCATCGACGACGCCGATCCGGACGCCCCCGACGATCCGGGCGCGGGGGTCGCGTCTCCGAACTCCGAAGCCGAAACCGACAGGGCCTAGAGCGGCTCGTCGGAGCGGTGTCGGGCCGGGACGATGCCGTGCCGGCTCATCTTGTCGTAGAGGGTCTTGCGCGGGATCTGCAGGGCGGCGGTGACGCGGCGGATGTCGCCCCTGAAACGACTCAGGGTTTCCCGGATCAGCTGGGCCTCATAGGCCTGGACCTGGACCGCCAGCCCGATCGGCTGCGGCGGCTCCGGCTCGGTCGCGGACAGGCCGACGGCGACCTCGCTGGCGTAGTTGGCCAGTTCGCGCAGATTGCCCGGCCATTCGTGCTCCAGCAGCCGCCGGCGCACGGAATCGCCGATCGGCGGCATGTCGCGCCCCAGCCGGTCGGCCGCGCGCTGCAGGAAGCGGGCGAAGAGCAGAGGGATGTCGTCGCGCCGTTCCCGCAGCGGCGGCGTGCGCAGCCGGACGACGTTCAGCCGGTAATAGAGGTCCTCGCGCAGGTCGCCGCGGGCCACGGCCTCGATGGGATCGTCCTTGGTCGCGGCGAGCACTCTCAGATCGAGGGCGTGGGGCTCCATGGCGCCCAGCGGCAGGACCTCCCGCTCCTCCAGCACCCGCAACAACAGCAACTGCGCCGCGCGCGGCGCGAGGTCGATCTCGTCGAGGAACAGCGTGCCCTGGTGCGACTGCTCGATCTGGCCCTCGCGCCGGTGCAGGGCGCCCGTAAAGGCGCCGGCGGCGTGCCCCATCAGCAGGCCTTCCAGCCCGGCCTCGGGCAGGGCGGCGCAGGACACGGCCACGAAAGGCCTGACCCGGCGGCGGCTGGCGTTGTGGATGGCCCGCGCCACCGCCTCCTTGCCGGCGCCGGTCTCGCCCTCGATCAGCACGTCGACGCGGGCGTCCGCCAGCCGCTGGATCGCCGCCCGCAGCCCCTCCACGGCCCGGCTGTCGCCGCTCAGCGGGATCGACCATTCGCTTTCGGCCGCGAGGGCGGAAAGCCGGCGGTTGTCGAGAACCAGCGACCGCTTGTCGAGCGCCCGTCGCAGGCTCTCGATCAACCGCTCCGGGGCGAACGGCTTGGCGAGAAAGTCGTAGGCGCCGCGCTTCATGGCCTCGACCGCCTCGGCGATGTCGCCGTGGCCGGTCATCATCACCACCGGCAGATCGGGGTCGAGGGCGCTCAGGCGCTCCACCAGCCCCCGTCCGTCCAGCCCCGGCATGCGCAGGTCGGTGACGACCACCCCCTCGAACCGGTCGTTCAGCCCCTTCAGCGCGGCCTCCGCCGAGGCGAAGGCGGACACGTCGAAACCGCCCAGCCTCAGCCGCTCGCCCAGGGCGTCGCGGAAGGCGTCGTCGTCCTCGACCAGCACGATCCGGTTCAGGGCCCTGAAGCTCACCGGGCCCGCTCCAGGCGGATGACGAAGGCAGCGCCCTGCGGCGTCGGCTCCAGCGACAGCTCGCCCCCGAAGCCGGCGACGATGTCGCGGCTGATGACAAGGCCGAGGCCCACGCCGTCGCGCTTGTCGGTGGTGAAGGGGGTGAACAGCCGTTCGCGCACCTCCGGGGCCACCCCGGGCCCGTTGTCGGCGATGCGGATCGTCACCCGCCGCCCCCTGGTCCCGACCTCAAGCGAGATGGATGGACCTTCGGTCTCGCGGAGCGCCTCGATCGCGTTCTGGAGCAGGTTCAGCAGGACCTGTTCCAGACGATTGCGCTCGGCCATCACGGCCAGGCCGGGCGGCGCGGGCTTGCGGACGAGGGCCACGCCCCGCTCGCGCATCCGCGCCCCGACCAGCAGCAGCGCCCCGTCGATCGCGGCCTCTACGCCGACGGCGACAGTCTCCGAACGGGTCTTGCGCGAAAAGGCCCTCAGCTCGTCGGTGATCGCCCCGACCCGCTCGGTCAGGCCGGCGATGCGGGCCAGCGAGCGGCGGGCGGCGGCGGCGTCGGACGCCTCCAGATACAGGCCGGCGGTGTCGGCGTGGGTGCGGATGGCGGCGATCGGCTGGTTGATCTCGTGGGCCACCCCGGCCTCGATCTGGCCGAGGGTGGCCAGCTTGTTGGCCTGGATCAGGTCGTCCTGGAGGTTCTGCCGGCTCTTCTCGGCCCTTCGCCGCTCCTCGATCTCGTGGTTCAGGCGGGTGTTGGCGGCCCGAAGTTCGGCGGTGCGGGCGTCGATGCGGCGCTCCAGCTCCACGCGAGCCGCTTCGGCCTCGACGGCGCGGGCCGCGGCGCGCTGCCGCCGCCGCAACAGCACCCCGGTCAGTCCGGCCAGCAGGGCCACGCTCAACAGGGCCAGCATGCGGGAGACGGCGACGGCGCGGGCGATGGCGTCCCCCGCCGGAGACAGCAGGTGCACGGTCCAGCCGATCTCCGGCAGCCGGTCCGTCGCGCTGGCGTACAGGCCCGGCGGGACGTACGAGCCCGTGCGCACCAGTCCCGACGGACGCACCTCGAACGGCAGGTCCGCCAGCACGGCCGCCCCGGCGGTCTGTGCGGCCGCAAGCCGCCGCCGCTCCTCGGGACTGAGCGGCTTGGTGGTGCGGAAGCGCCACTCGGGAACCGTCGTGATCAGGACCACGCCATTGGCGTCGGCGACATAGGTCGGCTCGGCCGACTTGCGCCATTCGTCCTCGAGTGCGTCGAACTCCACCTTGGCGACGATGACCCCGATTGAACGGCCCGCCGCGTCATCGACCCGTCGCGACAGGTAGAGGCCCGGTCGTCCGCTGACGGTGCCCAGCGCGAAGAAGGCGGCCTGACCGTCGCGCATGGCCTCGAAATGATAGGGGCGGAAGCGGTAGTCGGAGCCGACGAAACTGGTCGGTTCGCGCCAGTTGCTGGCGGCGAGGGCCACCCCCTCGGCGTCCAGGACATAGATGGCGGCGGCGCGGCTCTCGCGCGCCAGGCGCTCGAATTTGCGGTTCAGCCGGTCGATGTCGGCCCGCTCCGGACTTTCGAGAAGGGCCAGCAGGTCGGGGTCCCGGGCCAGCACCAGGGGCAGGGACTGGTGCCGCTCCAGTTCGCTGCGCAGCACGGCGGCGTGCAGGGCCCCCGCTGTCGAAGCCTGCCTCAGCGCGGACGCCTCGGCGTCCCGCCGAGCGGCCTCGCCGGCGACCAGAACCACCGCGACCGCGAGGCCCAGCCAGATGACGGTGAAGATCCGCCACTGTCCCTTTTCGCCCGAGAAAAATCCGCCCATGGGCGACCATGCGAAATTTCGCACATATGTCCATGCCGCCTGTGCGGAAATCCGCACAGCACCAGCCTCATGTCTGATCCGGACCGGGAAAACCCACGGAATTTCAGAGGTCGGCGTCCGACCGATGCGGCGCTTGTGGGCTTCGACCGGCCCTTCCGATACTGGCGTCAATCGCTGCGTCAGACAGCGAGGCAAGATCGGAGCCCTGGGGGCTCAAGGGAGGTAGCGTGCTTCAACCAGTGCCGGCCGGAGGTGCGCCCGTGGCGCGCCGCCCGTTTTACCGCAGCCTGTATTTCATGGTCCTGCTGGCCATCCTGGCGGGCGGCTTCGTCGGACATTTCTGGCCCGATCTGGGCGCCAGCCTGAAGCCGCTCGGCGAC
>JBGTSL010000162.1:0-4998 GCA_041940325.1 Brevundimonas sp. | reverse complement strand
GTGCGTCGTCGGGTCGATGTCGAGGGCCAGCTTGTCACCTTCCTTCCCGTAGGTCGAGCGGGTCTGGTAGGTGCTGCCGTCGGTCATCACCACGGTGATGAAGTGGTAGTCGGGATGGGTATCCGCCTTCATGGTCGTCGTCCGGTCTCTGCGCGGTGACGATGCCGACCGTCCGTGCGCGAAAATGAGAAACCCGCCGGGAGCGGCGGGAATGAGCGGCGGCGTTTACACCGGGGGCCGTTCCGGGGCAAGAGGCCCGGCCATGACCGATCCGACCGCCTCCGCCCCCGACGCCGCCGACCTGCGCGGGCGGCCGGGCGCCGGCGCCCTGCTGATCGAGCAGATGGGCGAGGCCGGCCAGCGCCGGGCGAAGAAGCGGGACATCCGGCCGCTGGCGCGGCTGCTGCCCTACGCCCTCAGGCACAAGGGTCATCTGGCCATGGCGGCGCTGTGGCTGGTGTTCTCCACCACCGCCTCGCTGGCGCTGACGGTGTCGGCGCGGGGAGCGATCGACAACGGCTTCGAGGACGGCGGGGCGCGGCTGAACCTGTGGTTCATGGTGCTGGCGGCCAACGCCCTGGCGCTCGGCCTGGCCACGGCCCTGCGGTACTATTTCGTCACCAAGACCGGCGAGCGGGTCGTGGCCGACGTGCGCAAGGGGCTGTTCGAGCGCATCCTGACGCTGGACCCGGCCTTCTACGCCCGGATGCGCACCGGCGAGGTGCTGTCGCGCCTGACCACCGACATCGCCCTGGTCGAGACGCTGCTGACCACCTCGGTGTCCTACGCCCTGCGCAATTTCCTGACCCTGATCGGCGGCACCATCCTGCTGTTCGTGGTCAGTCCCAAGCTGACCGGGCTGGTGCTGCTGGTCGTGCCGCTGTTGCTGGGGCCGCTGTTCCTGTTCGGGCGGCAGGTGCGCAAGCTGACGGTGCAGTCGCAGGACCGGTTCGCCAGCGCCGTGGGCTTCGCCGGCGAGAGCGTCGACGCCATCGAGACGGTGCAGGCCTTCGGGCGGGAGAAGAGCGCCATCGCCCGCTTCGGCGAGGCGGTGGAGGCGGCGTTCGGGGTCTCGCTGGTCCGCATCCGGGCGCGGGCCCTGATGACGGCGATGATCATCGTGGTGATGTTCGGCGGCGTCACCCTGGTGCTGTGGCTGGGGGCCCAGGACGTGATCGCCGGGCGGATGAGCCCCGGAGCCCTGCTGCAGTTCGTGCTGCTGTCGGTGTTCGCGGCCGGCGCCGTGGGGGCGCTGGGCGAGAGCTGGGGCGACGTGCAGAAGGCCGCCGGGGCCATGGAGCGGATCGACGAGCTGATGCGCAGCACGCCGGGGATCGCCGCCCCGGCCGCGCCGCGCGCCCTGCCGCAGCCGCCGGTCGGCGAGGTGTCGATGTCGGCGGTGCAGTTCAGCTACCCGGGCCGGCCCGACCTGCCGGCGCTGAAGGGCTTCTCCCTGACCGTGCGGCCCGGCGAGACGGTGGCCCTGGTCGGGCCGTCGGGGGCGGGCAAGAGCACCGTCTTCCGCCTGCTGCTGCGCTTCTACGATCCGCAGTCGGGCGCGGTGACGGTGGACGGGGTCGACGTGCGCGAGGCCGATCCCGTGGCGGTGCGGAGCCGCTTCGCCTGGGTCTCGCAGGAGGCGCCGCTGTTCTCCGGTTCGGCCAATGAAAACATCCGCTTCGGGCGGGAAGCCGCCACAGTGGACGAGGTTCGTGCGGCCGCCGAGGAGGCCCAGGCGCTGGGCTTCATCGAGGCCCTCCCGGAAGGTTTCGAGACGCCGCTGGGCGAGCGCGGCAAGAGCCTGTCCGGCGGTCAGCGCCAGCGCATGGCCATCGCCCGCGCCCTGGTCCGCGACGCCCCGATCCTGCTGCTCGACGAGGCCACCTCGGCGCTGGACGCCGAGAGCGAGCGGCTGGTGCAGGCGGCGCTGGACAAGGCCATGGCGGCCCGCACCACCATCGTCATCGCCCACCGCCTCGCCACCGTGTTGCGCGCCGACCGCATCGTGGTGATGGAGGACGGCCGGGTGGTGGAGGAGGGAACCCACGCGGCCCTGAAGGCGCGCGGGGGGCTGTACGCAAGGCTGGCGGAGCTGCAGTTCCGGGCCGATTGACCCTGTCGCCGAAAAATCGCGAAACCCTGTCATCCCGACACATATGAACGGTCGAGTCCTGGGCGGAACGACGCGTTATGGCGATGTCAAAGACCCATGCCGCGCAGTGTAGGGCGAGGGGGCGTCAGGATCGGTCGTACGATCACGGAGCCCGGCCGCACGGGCGGCGTGGGCGCACGGGCGCCGGCTCGGAGGGCCCCGGCGGTCGCATGATCTCTTCGCGGGACCTGCGGCCCGTTGCGCCCTCCGCCAAGGCGCCCCGCCCGAGGTCGGGGTGCACGGGATGGCAGGGTTTGGCGTGGTTTGGCCGGGATGGCAGGGTACGGGAATCCACCCACCGTCCTCGATCTTGACCCGAGGATCAGAGGCGAGAGGCGGGCCGTGCGGCGGTGGCGGCCCCGCGAGCGCGACCGTGGACGGTCTTCAGGCGGAAGCCAACGGCCGCTCCCGACCCATAGCGGACCTTCGCGGGAGGGCATAAGCTTGAGCATGGGATCATTGACCCTCCGCTACGACGCAGAAGACCAGTGGCACGGCGAGGTGACCGCGAGCGTTGCCAGCGACGGCTTCGCCGGGGCCGCCTCGGCGTGGTTCAACGAAAGTGACCTCGCTTCATTCGCGGACCGAATGAGTGAGTATCCGTTGAGCGAGCCTCCGCTTTCGTTGGCTGGGGGATACCTATCGCGCGCCGGTGATCTGGAACGCCACGTCTCAGTGCTGATCCTTCCACACGACTCGCTTGGGAACATTCGGGTCGTCGTCGAACTCTCCCCGCCACTTCGTGGCTATGACGACGTTGGAACCTACTCGACCGTCCGGACGTGGTTCGTTGTCACCTATACGGACCTTGAGCGGTTCCAACGGGGGGTCCGCAGGATGCTCAAAGGCGAAGTTGACGAAGCCAGTTTGACCGGTGGCGGCTGATGACCGCTTCCCACCCATCGCCGCCTTTGCGTGGGTCGGGTTCGGGACGAAGGGTTCAGGCCGTCAGCGCCGGATCCAGAAACTTCAGGTTCTCCGCCCGCACCTGCGCCGCGGCTTCGTCGTAGAGGAAGGGCAGGAAGGCGAAGCGTTCGCCGCGGGTGACGGGCGTGGCCTCGTGCAGGATGGAGCAGGAAAAGACGCAGGCCCCGCCGGGCGGCGGGCGGTAGGTGCGCGCGCCATATTCGGGGAAGCGCAGGTCGCCGCCGTCGTAGTCGGCGTTCAGGTTGATCGAGACGGCGAAGCGGCGGTGGGCCGTGCCCCTGGTGGTGTTGTCGCGGTGCGGGCGGAAGAAGCCGCCGGTCTCGGCGTCGTAGCGGGCCACCAGATAGCGTTCGATCCGGGTCGGGTCGAAGTTGAAGGCCTTGCGGATCTGCGGGATCAGCCGCCGCGTTAACCGCGCCACGACCTGTTTCTGCAGGGCTTCGTCCTCGACGATGACGTCGGAGCGCCGCTTGTGCTGGTCGTTCATCATCAGGGTGGTGACGCCGTCCACCTCGCGCATGAAGCCCGACGGCTGGCCGCCGGTCTCGCGATAGAGGGCGATCAGCTGTTCGCAGAAGCCGGGCTCGAAGATGCGGGGCGTGACCAGCACGGGGGCCATGGCGGCGAAGCCGCCGTGCACCGGGGGCGGGGGCAGGGCGGGGATGCGGTCGACCAGGGCCGCGGCCTGTGCGCGGTCGACGGCGGCCATGACGTGCAGGGCGGGGTCGATCAGGAACCAGCGCTCGGTCTCCGCCGCGCCGTAGAGGGCGGCGACCGCGCCGTCGGGGTCGAACAGGTGGCGCAGGCCGGGGACCTGGTCCTCGCGCGTCTTCCGCGCCTCGTCCTCGCCGACAACGACGATGAAGGCGCTGGCGTGGAGGTCGTTGAAGGCTGTCCGGTGCCGTTGGATGGTCGCGGCGGCGGCTTCGACCGCCGGCCCCGCGGGGACGAAGGCGAGCAGAAGGTAGCGGCCCGCCGCCGTGTCGAAGACGTAGCGGGGGTTGGACAGGCCCTCGGCCGAGAAGGTCGGGGCGGGATCGCCGTACAGCAACGCCATGCCGCGACGATGCCCGGCAGGGCGGCCGGATGACAAGCCTGATCGCCTATCCGGCGGCCATGATCCCGCAGGCGACCCGCGCGCCGGCCCCGCCGATGGGCTGGCTGCTGTGGTCGTCGGCATTGGCGTGGATGACCAGGGCGGAACCGTCGGCGTCCCACAGCCACTGGCCGGGGCCGTCGCGGGCGATGCGGGCGCGGGTGGTGAAGACCTCGGCCCGGACGCGGCCGTCCGCGTCGGCGTGGATGTTGGGCAGGTCGCCGTCGTCCGGCCCGTCGGCGTTGAGCAGGCCGTGCGGGTCTTTCGGCTCGCCGTGGTTGATGTGGCCGCCCGCCGAGGTGAACGGGGCCTCGCACTGGGCGACGGCGTGGATGTGGACGCCGTGCCAGCCGGGCGTCAGGCCGTCGGCCTCGATGCGGATCAGCAGGCCGGTCGGGCCCTGGGTGAAAACGGCCCGACCGATGTTCCGGCCGGCGGAATCGATCAGCGTCGCCTCGCCGAAATCGCCCATAGCGGCGCGTTCCGGCTGGCCTGAATAGTCGTTGGCGGTGACGCTGACGCAGGCCGCCAGCGAGGCCGCGAGCGGCAGGGCGGCGAAGGCGAGAAGGCGTGCTGGACGCATGGCGAAAATTCCCCTGTCTGGCGGGGTCATGCGCGCGGCTTCGCTTTGCCTCCGCAGCCCCCGGATGCTAGAAAAATCCCTAGCGGATCACGTTCCGATTCCGGCCATTTAAAGCCCGATTTCCTTGACCGACGACAGCTATAACAACGCCCTGCCGCCCTCGTCGGGCGCAGGCGGCGATATCTCCACCATCACCATCGAGGACGAGCTGCGCCGTTCGTATCTCGACTACGCCATGAG
>JBGTSL010000161.1:0-4999 GCA_041940325.1 Brevundimonas sp. | reverse complement strand
GGTCGCGCTGCGTCGCCATCGGCTTGATCGGGGCCATGGAAATCTTGCCCGGGGCCGGCAGCCGGTGGAAGTCCAGCGCGTCCTCGTCGGAAAAGGTCTGCTTGTCGGTCAGGTCGGGCATGTCGGCGAAGGTTTCCGCAGGGTCGGGTCGGGAGGATTGTTCCTAGGCCGTGGGACGGGCGCGGACAACCGGGCGGATGCGGCCGGGGCGGTTCAGGACGTGGCGTCGTCGGGGGGCGCCTTCGGTTCGAGGCCGTGCAGTTCCTTGTCGGCCATGAACAGCAGGCCGGGCAGGATGAAGTCCGCGTAGTTCGCCCGGCCCCGATGTTCGAGGGTCCAGAGGAAATAGTGCTCGCGGGCGAACCACGGCGCCATCTCGCCCTTGGCGATGCGGTCGAGGCGATAGCGCTGGACCTCCCAGAGCAGGGCGGCCTTGCGGCGGCCGCGCGCGATGCGGCGCGGTCTCATGGGCGGGGGCTCGTCAACGGGGGCATGGGGCGATCTCCTCTGTCCGGTGGGTCGGCGTCGTCTGGCAGGCACGGGCCATCGTCTTTCGGGGCATGAGCCGCGAAAGGCAGGGAGGGCGCGGGGCAGCCGGGCCTCGCCCGGTTGCGAATGAGTTTACCGTTTCGACGAGACAGGCCGCCCCGCGTAGCCGTTTTCCACGCGCCCTCCGGTTGGCGGCCCTGACATTCGGGCCTAGCCGGATCATCCGCCGATACCCTTGCGGGCCCGGCGCGGGGCGGACATGACGGCATTACGCTGACGTCAGCAGTCCGCAATCCACAGGCGCGCGGCGAGCAAGCGGGCAGGATCCATCCCTGCCCTCGAGGACCCCCGAGGTCTCCTTCCCCCGGGCTTCATCGCTCGACCACAGCCCGCCGACATCGAGAACGTGGATCCGACGCCCTCCCCACCGACGGGATGCCCCTATCCTAAACCCCCGCCGCCCTCAGGCGGGTTCAAGACGCTGTCGCGGAGACGATGTGGCGGGAAATCAGCGGGTTGGGCGATTTCAGCGCGCGGGTTGGCGGCGGATTTGCAGCGCAGCAATCGGCAGTGCGCGTCCTTCTCCCGATGGTAGAAGGTGGCGGGGCGTAGCCACGTCGGATGTGGGTCGGCTGTAGCCGTCGGCGCAAGCCGCCGCGCCGGCGGGCGCCACGGCTCACGCCCAATGCGGGCGATCAACCCACACCCTTTCGCGGAAGAACCACGGCTACGCCGCCGTGCGCTCAAGCCCTCTCCCATCGGGAGAGGGTCAGGTCAGCGCGGATAGGCCGGCGGCATCGCGCCTTCGCCGCCGGAGGCGTAGCGGTCGCGGAGCAGGAACTGGCGGCTGGTCGGGGCCTGTTCGGCGCCGCCGATGAAGATGGTCTCGGCGTTGCTGAGGGGCTCCAGCGGGTCGCCGGACCAGATCACCACATCGGCGGCGGCGCCGGGGCGCAGTTCGCCGAACTGGCCGGCCATGCCGAAGATGCTGGCCGGATTGACCGTGATCGCCTCGATCGCCGATTCATAGGACAGGCCGTGCGAGACGGCGTTGCCGGCGTTGTAGCGGGTCTCGCGGGCGCGGTGGACCGAGCCCTCATTGCCCTTGATGGCGATGGTCACCCCGGCGGCGTCGAGGACGGCGGCGTTCTGCATCCGGGCCGCGCGGGTCTCGAGATTGCCGGGCAGGTTGGAAATCGGATTGAGCAGCACGGGAACGTTCGCCGCGGCGATCTGGTCGGCGACCAGCCAGCCCTCCTCGGCGCCGTCGAGGATGATTTTCACCCCCTCCTCGCGGGCGAGGCGCAGCACCTGCTGGATGTCGGCAGCGCGGCGCACGGTGACGATCAGCGGCATGGAGCCGTTGGCCACCGGGATCAGGGCCTCGAGATCGGCGCGCGACAGCGACAGGTCGCGCAGGCCGGCGCGGTCGTAGGCGGCCTTGTTGCGGGCGTAGAGGCGGACCTCGGCCAGGGTTTCCTTGAACTGGGTGAACTGGGCCCCCCGGGCGCCGCCGACGATGCCGGCCCCGGCCTCGCCGAACGGGGCGACCATGGCCACGCGCGGCTTGACGAGGATGTCGGTTCCCTCGGCCAGATGGATGACGGCCGCCTGGCCGGCGAACAGGCCGGGCGACTGGTAACCCGCATGGCCGACGCCGGCGAAGTCGCTGTCGTCGTGGGCGTGTCCGCCGCCGCCGCCGCCCGGATGGTTGGGCACCACGATGGCGCGGGTGATGCCGCCGAGACGGGCCACCGGCAGGGTGAAAGACCACGGGTCGAGGCCGTAGGAGACGTCGAACGAGGCGCTGATGCTGTTGGCCCCGTTGCGCAGGTCGTCGGAGCCGCCGACGGAGGAGACTTCCGACCCGCCGAGGCCACTGTCGACGGCGACGAAGCCGGGTGAGACCACCTTGCCGCGGGCGTCGATGACCCGGGCGCCCGAGGGGGCGCCGCCCGTCCCGACCGAGACGACGCGGCCGTCGCGGATGACGACGGTCCCGTTCTCGATGACGGAGGTCCCGGTGAGGACGCGGCCGCCGGTGATGGCGGTGAGCTCCTGGGCCAGAGCGGGCGAGGCGAGGACGGCCGCCGAGGCGGCGGCGAGGATGAGGGTCCTGAGGCGCATCAGCGGGCTCCCTGCGTCACGTTGGCGGCGGAAACGCCGTAGCCGGGCTGACCGAGTTCGAAATCGGAGACCGGCTGGTAGGCCGGGTTGAAGCGGTCGAAGGCGAGGCCGCCGTCGATGAACACCTGGTCGGCGCGGGCGTAGACGCTGAACGGATTGGCGCTCCAGATGACCACGTCGGCGCGCTTGCCGGCCTCGAGCGAGCCGGTCTGGTCGGCGATGCCGAGCGAGCGGGCCGGGTTGAGGGTGATCCAGCTGATCGCCCGCTCTTCCGGGATGTCCATGCCGATGCGGCGGCCGGCGGCGAGGGCGGCGGCGGCCTCCTGGTTGAGGCGCTGGGTCAGTTCGGCGTCGTCGGAGTGGATGACGGCGCAGGATCCCTGGGGCGCGTCGACGAGGGCGGCGTTGGCCTCGACCGCGTCGAGGGCCTCCATCTTGAAGCCCCACCAGCCGGTCCACATGTCGGCGCAAATGCCTTCGCGGGCCAGCAGGGGCGCGACCTTGTAGGCCTCGATGGCGTGGTGGAAGGCGGTGATCCTGTACCCGAACTCCTTCGCGATATCGATCATCACCGCCATCTCGTCCGCGCGGTAGCAGTGGTTCTGGATCAGGATCGAACCGTCGAGGACGCCGGCGAGGGTCTCCAACTCGAGGTTGCGGGTCGGGGGCGACCCCTCGCCGTCCTCGCGCCACTTGTCCCACTTGGCCTTGTACTCGCGGGCGGCGATGAAGGCGGCGCGGTAGCCGGCGACATTCCCCATGCCGGTGGCGGGCGAGGAGTTGCGGCCGCCGTAGACGCGGCTGGGGTTCTCGCCGCAGGCCATCTTCAGGCCGTAGGGGGCGCCGGGCATCTTCATGCCCTGCATGGTCACCGAGGGGATGTTGCGGACGGTGACGCCGCGGCCGCCGAACAGATTGGCCGAGCCGGGCAGGATCTGGAGGGTGGTGACGCCGCCGGCGCGGGCTGCGTTGAAGCCGGGGTCCTGGGGCCACAGGGAGTGTTCGGCCCAGACCTCGGCGGTGTTCGGCTGGGTCGCCTCATTGCCGTCGCTCATGCCCTGGACGCCGGGCGAGGGATAGACGCCGAGGTGGCTGTGGGTGTCGATGACGCCGGGGGTGACGAAGCGGCCGGCGGCGTCGACGCGGCGGTGGCCGGCGGGGACGGGGGTCGAGGGCCCGCCGACGGCGGAGACTCGGCCGTCGGTGACGATGACCACGCCGTTCTCGATCTTCTGGCCGGCGCCGGTGAAGACGGTCCCGCCGACGATGGCCATGTTCTCGCGCGGCAGGCCGCGATAGGTCGAGGGGAAGGGATCGGGGTTGGCGGCGTAGTCGAGGCCGCGGGCGAGTTCGGCGCGGTCTCCGTCATCACTGGAGGCGGCGTCGCCGTCGCCGTTGGAGCCGTTGCTCCCGGTGGTGGCGCAGGCGGTCAGGGCCACGCAGGCCAGGGCGGCGAGGCTGGCGCCCCGCAGGCGTTGAAGTCTCATCGAAACATCCCCCTGATGCGCCCGGGACGGAGAACGGGGCGCCGGTCGGGACGGATTACAAAGGCCTCGCGCGCGCGGCGACAAGGCCGGAAATATTACAAACCGGTAAGGCGGTCGCGGAGGTCTTCGTCGGACAGGCCTTCAATGGCGATCATCTTGAGGCGCGACTGGCCGCCGCGGTCGAGGCTGACGGAGGATTTCGGGACGCGGAGGGTTTTGGCCAGCAGTTTGAGCAGGGCGGCGTTGGCCTCGCCCTCGACCGGGCGGGCGCGAACGCGGACCCTGAGGACGGGGCGGCCGTCGGCGTCGACGTCCCAGCCGTCGACCCGGTCGGCCGAGGCGCCGGGGGTGAGGCGGACGGGGAGCCTAGCCAGCGGCGCGCCGGCCGGGCGCCGCGGGCCGATGATCGGCGGCGCGCCAGAGCCCCTTGATCTCGTCGGCCGTCACGGCGGGCATGGCGTATTCGACCCCTCCTACCCGGCCGTCGCTTTCGTCCGGGCGAACTCGCAGGCGGTTTCGAAGCGCTGGATGGCCTCGCGGGCCTCGTCGAGGGTCAGGTTGAGGGGCGGGAGGATGCGGACCAGGTTGTCGCCGCCGCCGGCGACCAGCAGCCGGGCCTCGTCGCGGGCCCAGCCCATGAATTCGCGGTTGTTGGGGATGAGCTTGACGCCGAGCAGCAGCCCCTTGCCGCGCACCTCGACGATCACATCCGGGAAGCGCTGGGCGAGGCCGTGCAGCTGCTGCTTCAGATAGCCGGCGATCTCGTTGACGTTGGCCAGGGTCTCGGGCTTCGAGATCTCGGCGAAGGCGGCCTGGCCGACGGCCATGGCCAGGGGATTGCCGCCGAAGGTCGAGCCGTGCACGCCGACGGTCATGCCCGAGGCGGCCCTGGTCGT
>JBGTSL010000160.1:0-5013 GCA_041940325.1 Brevundimonas sp. | reverse complement strand
CTGGGCTGCTATGGCGACGGCGGGGCGGTGCTGACCAATGACGACGACCTGGCCCAGATGATCGAGTCGCTCCGCGTTCACGGGAAGGCCATCGCGTCCGACCTGAAGGACCGGACCTTCGACCACGATCCCAAGTATCTGAACATGCGCATCGGCCGAAACAGCCGTCTGGACACCATCCAGGCCGCGGTGCTGATCGAGAAGCTCAAGGTGTTCGGCGACGAGATCGGCATGCGCAACCGCATCGCCGCCCGCTACAACGAGGCCCTGCGCCCGCATGTGGCGGCGGTGCCCGACGTGCCGGAAGGGAATGTCTCGAACTGGGCCCAGTACACCATCGAGCACGAGGATCGCGACGGTCTGGCGGCGCATCTGAAGGCGCAGGGCGTGCCGACGGCGGTCTATTATCCCATCCCGCTGCATCTTCAGCCGGCCTATGACATGTATCCGTGCGGGCCGCAGGGGCTGCCGGTCACCGAGCGGCTCAAGGATCGGGTCATCAGCCTGCCGATGCATTCCGATCTGGACGCGGCGACCCAGGACCGCATCATCGCCGCCGTGGCCTCATTCAGGAGCTGATCCGATGACCCAGCACCAGGCCGTCCTGAAGTTCGGCGTCGCCGGGGCTGGCGTCATGGGCCGCAACCACGCCCGTGTGCTTTCCGACATCCGCGATGTCGAACTGACCCATGTCTTCGACCCCGACGCCGCCGTCGCCGAGGGGGTCGCCGCCGCCTATGGCGCCAGCCCGGTGACCACGGCCGAGGCCTTCGTCGCCGCCGGCCTGGACGCGGCGGTGGTGGCGACGCCGAACCGGCACCACGCCGACCTCGGCGTGGCCCTGCTGGAAGCCGGCGTCCATGTGCTGGTCGAGAAGCCGATCGCCGCCACGGTCAAGGACGCCCGGCGCATGATCGACGCGGCCGCGGCCAACGGCCGGGTGCTGATGGTCGGCCAGGTCGAGCGCTTCAATCCCGCCGTCGACGCGGTCAAGCGGGCCATCGACGGCGACGACATCATCTCGATCCAGATCACCCGCGTCGGCCCCTTCCCCCCGCGCATGGGCGAGGTCGGGGTGGTCATCGACCTGGCGGTGCACGACATCGACATCATCCGCCACCTGACCGACAGCGAGATCGTCGAGGTCCAGCCGCAGCTGGCCCGCACCCGCGCCGAGCGCGAGGACACCGCCCTGCTGCAGTTCCGGCTGGAGAACGGGGTCATCGCCCACATCACCACCAACTGGGTCACCCCCTACAAGGTCCGCACCCTGCAGGTGGCGACGCGCAACAAGTTCGTGGTGGCCGACCTGATCACCCGGCAGGTCACCGAATATTTCGGCCAGCAGGCCGACGGCTCCTACCAGACCCGCGCCGTCAACAGCTGGCCCGCCGAGCCGCTGAAGAAGGAGCTGGAAGCCTTCGCCCATGCGATCCGCACCGGCGAGCCGGCGGCGGTGACCGGCGAGGACGGGCTGCGCAATCTGGAAGTGGCGCTGAGGTGCCTGGGGGAGGGGTGACTGCGGTACTGGACTCGTAGCCAGCCCTACTTACTGTAAACGCTCTAGTTCCCGGTGCTTCACATAGGGACCATGCATGGGGCCAACGGACGATCATCCTCTTCGGGAGGCGGAGTTCCAATTTATTGGCTCTCAGGTTCAGTACTACGTCCGGTGCATCCCAGAGAGCTTCTCACAGTTCATCAAGCTTGCGATCGCAATCGTCGGCGGTTCGATCTGGCTCAGCCTTCAGCCCGGGATCGGTTCCCGTGAGGCTGCGATATTCTGGGTTCTGTCTGCCCTTCTGATGTTGGGATCCGCTGGGCTCACCCATGTGTTCATCCTCCAGCATCTGGAAGCGTGGCACGGCTATCGCCATGCGCAATCCCGGGTGGCGGGACTAAACAAGAGCGGCGTGCCGAATGTGCCACCTCCGCGGGCCAATCCCGTATCGCGTCAGGAGCGGTGGATGATCGCCGCCATGTGGCTTTCGGCGTTCCTTTACGCCGCGTGCAATCCCTTCATGATCAGGGTGGCGCTGTCCCCGGAGCCCGTCGCCGCCAAGACGGCCGTTGTATCGCAACAGTCCTCACCTGCGTCGGAGGGCTCTGCGAAACCGTGATCTGAGCGTCCGGCGGCTCAGCGGCATTCGGCAGCGAAGCCGGGAGCGCTCCAGCCCCGACCCCGATGGTCCGACGAGAGATCTGTGAAGGAGGCCGCTCGTTCCGCACGGCGAGGACGGGCTGCGCAATCTGGAAGTGGCGCTGAGGTGCCTGGGGGAGGGGTGAACCCTCCTCCCGGCCCGCGCGTTACCGGCGCATGAGCGAGGTTCCCCTGACGCCCGCCCCCGGCGACGAGGCCGAGCCCGGCACGACCGGGACCGGCGAAAACGTCTGCCCCGGCTGCAACGGCACGGGTCTGGTCGGCGACCGGCCGTGTCCGACGTGCGAGGGCTCCGGCCGGGTGGTCGAGGGGATCGGCGGGGGGTGAGGCGCCTTCAGGCGAACAGGCCGCGGACATCCGTCCGGGCGAAGCCGTCGCCGACGTAGAACAGCGGGCCGTCGAACAGCCCGACCGGTCGCGGTGTGCCGCGCGGCGAGCGACGGCGCCCCGGGCTCAGGCCTTCTTGACGAACTCAGTCCGCAGAACGAGGCCGCGCACCTTTTCGACATTGGCCTCGATCTCGTCGGGGTCGCCGGTCAGGCGGATGTTCCTGACCAGGGTCCCGCGCTTCAGCGTCACCCCGCCCGACCCCTTGACCTTGAGGTCCCTGGTCAGGGTCACGCTGTCGCCGTCGGCAAGGAGGTTGCCGTTGCTGTCTCTGGTCGGATCGTCGGTCATGAATCCCGCCTAACGGCTGGCCGGCGACGCGTCGAGTCCGGCGATCCACGCCTCGATCCCCGCCGTGTCGCCCAGGGCCCCGGTCCATTCGTGGGCGGGGACGTGGGTCTCGTTGTCGCCGCGCGGGCGGCCGCGATAGACCTTCATCGGGAGGCGCGCCACGACGCGGCCGCCCGGCAGGGCTTCCTCCCGCAGCTCCATATAGGCGGTGTCGCCCGAGGTCTCCTGACCCAGCTGGGTCGCGCCCAGCGCCTTGAGCAGGTCGACCGCGTCGAGACAGGCCGAGGCGCAGCCGGAATCGGTCAGCACCCAGGTCCGCGCCTTCATCGGCGACGGCCCGGCAGGCGGTGCGGCCGCGACTTCGTCCTCCTCGGGCTCGCGCCACAGCGGCCGGCCGGCGGCCCGGGCCGCGCGCATCCCGTCGGCGGCCGTGGTCAACCAGGCCACAAGCTCCGGGTTGGAGGCCATCAGAACCTTGTATTCCTCGAGCTGGGCGATGTTCTTCCCGGAGGGCCGCCATTCCACGGCCTCAGACTCCGGCGCCCGGGCGGCGACCTCGGCCTCGCCCCACAGGGTGGCCGCCAGGGCGTTGATCCAGGCCGAGGAGCCGCCGCTGTTGCCGCGCAGGTCGAAGACCACCGCCGGCGCCTGGCGGATTTCCTCCGCCCGGGCCTCGACCTCGGCCTGGAGGGCGGTCAGGGCCGCGCCGTCGGGGCTGGCCGGATCGCCGTTGAACCCGCCCAGCCCGATCCACTGGCCGCCGCTCCAGGCGCGGAGTTCGATGGGGGCCTTGTGACGCGGGCTGCGCGCGGCGGCGAAGCCTTCGTCGCGGACGGCGTCCGGCAGCGGCCGCCACGCCAGTTCGTACCGCCGCGTCTCCGCACCGATCCGGAAGTCGCAGACCTCCGGGCGTCGCACCCACGGATTGTGCTGATCCACGAACAGGGTGGAGGCGAAGACGGCCCGGCGCGACGGCAGCGACCAGCGTCCCGCGCCGCGGCCGACGATCTCCGCCGCCAGGTTCCCGGCCGGGCGGCCATCGCACCCGATCAGCACCGCTCCCTCGGGCGGAGCGGCCGGATCGCGGCTGAACACCACCGCGTGGCGTTCGCCGTCGGGTCCGCTGCGCAGGCCGGTCAGGAAGCCGGGCCAGTCGGCGGTCCACTGGTGGCCCATGCCGGCCCAGTTCGTCAGGCTCAGATGGCCGTCGTTGAACGAGGCGGCGTATTCCTGCAGGGCGAAATACCAGGCCTCGTAGCTGTCCGCCGTCCGCGCCCGCTCCAGCGCCGTGTCCAGCCCGGCTTCCAGCTGGGGCGTGAAGCCGGGATTGGCGGCGTCGACCGGTCCGGGATGGCTGTCGAGGACGGCGTCGTGAAAAGCCCGGGCGTCCTGCGCCAGCGCCGCGCCCCAGTCTTCCGGAGCGGGCGTGGGGGCGTCCTGCGCCATGGCGGAGCTGAAAACGGCCAGGGCCAGAACGGCGGCGGAGACGGCGGCGGGGGCTCGGAACATCGTCTGTGCGGGGGCTGAATGAACGATGGTCGGCCTCTACGGCGACGCTCGCCGCCGCGCCACTTAAGCCTTGGTAATGCAGCCGCGACCGCGCGCCCGCTTGCCGCGCGGGCGGGCGGCGCGTAATCGGCGCGACATGTTCGGCCTCGCCAATCCCGACCGCTTCCTGCGCTTCACCCGCCCGCTGACGCCGTGGGTCTGGGGACTGGCCGTGTTGTTGCTGGCGGCGGCGACCTGGCAGGCCTTCGCCGTGCCCGAGGACTTCCGCCAGGGCGACACCATGCGGATCATCTTCGTCCATGCGCCCGCCGCCTCGGTCGGATTGGCGGCCTACGCCGCCCTCGGCGTGTCGAGCTTCTTCGCCCTGGTGTTCCGCCATCCGCTGGCCGACGCCGCCGCCCGCGCCGCCGCCCTGCCCGGCGCCGCCTTCACCGCCCTGGCCCTGATCACCGGCAGCCTGTGGGGCAAGCCGATGTGGGGGGCCTGGTGGGCGTGGGGCGACGCCCGGCTGATGTCGGTGCTGATCCTGTTCCTGTTCTATCTCGGCTACATGGCCCTGCGCGCCTCGATCGACGACGAGGCCAGGGCCGCCCGGGCCGGCGCCGTGCTCGGCCTCGTCGGGCTGGTCAACCTGCCGATCGTCAAATTCTCGGTCGACTGGTGGA
>JBGTSL010000159.1:0-5014 GCA_041940325.1 Brevundimonas sp. | reverse complement strand
AACCGCGCCCAGCAGGACGGCTTCCTGCCGTTCGTGGAGGAGGGGATCGTCACCCTCGTCGGGGCCACGACCGAGAACCCGTCGTTCGAGCTGAATGGCGCCCTGCTGTCGCGGTCGCAGGTCTTCGTACTCAAACGGCTGGACGACGACGCCCTGAATCAACTGTTGATCCGGGCCGAGGCGCAGGAGGAAAAAGCCCTGCCGCTGACCCCGGAGGCCCGTCAGGCCCTGCTCGCCCTGGCCGATGGCGACGGCCGCTACCTGCTGACCCTGTCCGAGGTGCTGTTGGGCATGGAGCCGGCCGGGCCGCTCGACGTCCAGGCCCTCGCCGGCATTCTGCAGAAGCGCGCGCCAGCTTACGACAAGAGTCGAGAAGAACACTACAACCTCATATCAGCACTGCATAAATCCGTTCGTGGATCGGACCCCGACGCGGCCCTCTACTGGCTGGCGCGGATGCTGAACGGCGGCGAGGATCCGCTCTATCTGGCCCGCCGCATCGTGCGCATGGCGGTCGAGGACATCGGCGAGGCCGACCCCCTGTCCATCCTCGTCGCCAACGCGGCCAAGGACACCTACGACTTCCTCGGCTCGCCCGAGGGAGAACTGGCCCTGGCCCAGGCGGTGGTTCACCTCGCCACCGCGCCCAAGTCGGTCGGGGTCTACGAAGCCTTCAAGGCGGCGAAGCGGGCGGCGGCCGAGACCGGCTCGCTGATGCCCCCCGCCCACATCCGCAACGCGCCGACGAAGCTGATGAAGTCGCTCGGCTACGGCAAGGGTTACCAGTACGACCCGGACACGCCGGAGGGCTTCTCGGGCGCGAACTTCTTCCCGGACGAGATGGAGCGCCGCGTCTTCTACCAGCCGAAGGGCGAGGGCCACGAGGCGAAGATCCGCGAGCGGCTCGACCGCTGGGCGGCGCTGCGGGCGAAGCTGGAGGCGGGCGACCCGTCCGAAGGGTGACCGTTGCCGTAACCCTGTTTTCGGATCATCCTCTCCCCATCGGATATCCTTGGGAGGGGACGATGACCGACAACGCCATGAAGATGACCACCTCGACGCCCTGGCACCTGTGGGCCGTGGGCGTGATCGCCCTGCTGTGGAACGGCTACGGCGGCTACGACTATGTGATGACCCAGACCAACAACGCCGCCTATCTGGCCCAGTTCACGCCGGAGCAGCGCGCCTATTTCGACAGCTTCCCGATGTGGATGGAAGCCGTCTGGGCGATCGGCGTCTGGGGCGCGGTGCTGGGCGCCGTGCTGCTTCTGCTGCGCAGCAAATGGGCCTTCCACGCCTTCCTCGCCTCGCTGATCGCCTTCGCCGTCAGCGTCGTCTACGGCCAGATGGCGGGCGGGAATGCGGTCATGGGGGCGACCGGCATGATCTTCAGCGCCGTCATCTTCCTGCTCGGCCTCAGCTTCGTCATGTACAGCCGCATCATGGCGCGCAGGGGCGTGCTGCGTTGACCGCCGCGGGCATCAGCGGCGCCCGGACGCCGTGGCATCTCTGGGCCGTCGGCGTCGTGGCCATCCTGTGGAACGGCTTCGGCTGTTTCGACTACGTCATGACCCAGCTGCAGGGCGAAGCCTGGCTGGTCCGGTTCGGGATGACCGAGGCGCAGATCGCCTATTTCAACGCCACGCCCGCCTGGGCGCACGCGGCCTGGGCCGTCGGCGTCTGGGGCGGCCTGCTGGGCGGTCTGTTGCTGCTGCTGCGCCGCCAATGGGCCATGCCGGTGTTCGTGGTCTCCTTCCTCGGCTGGGTCGCGGGCATGGTCTACGCCTTCGGCCTGTCGAACGGGATGGAGGCCATGGGCGGGATGTGGCCGATGCAGATCGTCATCGGCGCGGCCTGCGTCTTCTTCATCTGGTACGCCTGGACGATGTCGAAGAAGGGCGTCCTGCGCTGACGGGCTGACGGGGGCGGGCGTTTCGCCTATGCACGCGCGGTGACCGCCCGCGCCCCCGTTTCCCTGTCCGACGACGAGATCGCCGCCGTCCGCTCGTGGGTGCTGCACGAGGACCCGCACCTGCTGGTGCTGAACAAGCCCGCGGGCCTGTCCAGCCAGGGCGGGCGGATCAGGGCGCATACGCTGGACGACCTGCTGTGGGCCTTCATGCGCTCCAACGGCAAGCGGCCCGAACTGGTGCACCGTCTCGACCGCGACACCTCCGGCGTCATCCTCGCGGCGAAGACCAAGCCGGCCGCCGGCTTCCTCGGCAAGGCGCTGCAGATGCGCCGCTTCAGAAAGACCTATCTCGCCCTCGTCTCCGCCGCGCCCGAGCCGCCGGCCGGGAAGATCGACGCCCCTCTGGTGCGTCAGGAGATCGGCCGCGAGAGCTATATGCGGGTCTGCGCCTTCGACGCCCCCGGCGCCCAGGGCTCGCAGAGCCGCTACCGCACCCTGTCGGCCTCGCAGGACGGCGCCCTGGTCGAGCTGGAGCCTCTGACCGGGCGGATGCACCAGCTGCGCGTCCACATGGCCTACATCGGCCGCCCGCTGGTCGGCGATCCCCGCTACGGCGGCGCCCTGACCTTCGCCGGCCGCGCCGCGCCCCGCCTGATGCTGCATGCCGCGAAATTGACCTTCCCCCACCCCGAGGGCGGCGACCTGACGGTCGAGGCGCCGCTCCCCGCCGATTTCGACGCCCTCAGGCAAGCGGCGGAACTCTAGGAACATTCCCCGCCGCCCGACGCTATTTCAGGGGAACGCTTGGAGGCCCGCCATGACCCGTCGCCTGACCCTGCCCCTGATCGCCGCCGCCGGCCTTGTCGTATCGGCCTGCGCCAGCCTCGCCCCCTACGGCCCGCAGATGGGCCCCGGCGGGCAGGGCTATGCCGAGCAGCGCATCGAATCCAACCGCTATCGCGTCACCTACAACGGCGTCGGCGCGCCCGGCCCGGTCGCCGACTTCGCCCTGCTGCGCGCCGCCGAACTGGCCCTCGCCGAGGGCTACGACTGGTTCGAGGTGGTCCAGCGCTGGACCGACGGCCGCCTCGACAGCGCCGGCGGCCTGCGCCCCAGCGTCGGCGTCGGCTACGGCTCGAGCTATGGCTCCGGCCGGTACGGCAGCTACCGCAGTTCGGGCGTCGGCGTCGGCGTCGGCCTGAACTTCAGCGGTCCGTCCCCGACCTCGACCACGCTGGAGGTGGTGATGGGCCATGGCGAGACCCCGGATCGGCCGACGGCGTATGACGCCAGCAGCGTGCGGGACAGCCTCGGCTGGAGAGGGGCCTGGGATCCAGGGTCTAGGGTCTAGGGAAACGAATGGCGTTCAGGGATCGTAGTGCTTGGCGGAGCGTGGGGCTCGGCAGCGACTTCCCCTGGCCCCTGGCCCCTGGACCCTATCTTCCCCCGCGCGTCAGCGCCCGGTATTCGACCAGCCGCTCCTTGTCGCGGCGCACCTGGTCGGCGACGGCGTTGTCGACGTCCAGCGAGGCGTAGCGGACCCAGTTCTCGATGCCGAGCTTGTCCTGCACCGCCGAGGTCGGCGTCTGCCAGCGGAAATAGGACAGCAGGCCGACCACCGCCGACAGCGCGATCGCCAGCGCCTGCAGGCCGCGGAAGGCGACCTCGTGCCCCGCCGGCGCCGACTGCACCGCGATGACCGCCGCGCCGGCCAGGAACACGATCGGCGTCAGGATGCGGGCCAGCCAGCGCATCCAGTAGCGCTCGCGGCGCACCCGCCACAGCTCCATCTGGACGTATTTCTCGAGATACTCCATGCGCGCGCCCAGCCACATGGTCAGCCGGGTCAGGTACAGCGCCCGCTGCCCCCACGCCTTGCCGTCCTGCTGGTAGCGGGTCTCGGCCTGGTCGGCCATGGCGCGGCCGGAGGTGAACAGGTTCTGCAGTTCCCGCGTCCGCTGCACAATCTCGCGCGACAGCTGGTAGGAATCGTTCTCCAGCCGGAAGCGGTACTGGATGAACAGGATCTGCTGGATGCCCCAGTAGAGGCCGAGGCCGAGCACCATGGCGCCGCCGGCGATGGCCGCCCCGATCGTGTCCGTCCCGGTCCACTGGCTGAAATACGTCGGCCCCAGCACCGCCAGCACGCCGAAACCGGCCATGGCGAGGATCTGGTTGAGCCGCTTGACCAGCACATGCACCCGCAGGGCGTCGAAAACCCGCCGGCCGTAGGCGTAGACGTCGGCGCGCAGGTCGCTGTCGACCGGGAACCGCTCCTCGATCTGGCGGGCGAACAGGACGTGGAAGCGGTCCGGCTTCCCCTCGGTCTCCCAGAACGGGAAGATGTCCAGCGGCTGGTTGAAATACTCGTCGATGTGGGCCGAGACCCGCTCGATCGCCTCCGGGTCCTCCGAGAAATATTCGCTGTCCTGAATCGGGTTCAGGATGCCTTCCGGATTGCGCAGCGGCCCGGTGCGGCGCGGCGGCGTCGCCGCCGGCACGGCGCGGTCCTGCAGGTCGGCGGCGCCCCGCGGCGGCGGATTGGGGGCCGCGTCGATGCCATCGTGCAGACGGGCGTCGAAACCTTGCCCGCCGTGACCGCCGTCGGACGGCGCGGGGCGCGGGTCGTGCCCGTGCGGCGGATGGCTGTGATCGTCGTGCGACATGACGCGTCGGCGGTCCTTCGTTCGATGGCCCGGCAGTATGGCGGATCGCCGCCGTCGGGCGACGGCCTTCCCTCAAGACGCGAAGCTGAGCCGTCGCGCTCAGGTATCGCCGTTAACCGTGGCGCCGGGCAAGTGAAGTTTCGGTCAGGCTGGCAGGCGCGAGCGCCCTCGCGCGTCTCCTTCGTTTTGACGCCGAGTCCGGTATAAGCCCCGCACAATGACTCGACTCCTCATCATCGCCGCAGGGGGCGCGCTCGGGGCGGTCGCCCGCTATGGCGTCGGCGTCTGGGCCGTCCGCCTGTTCCCGGCGGCCCAGTGGCCATGGGGCACGCTGGCGGTGAACGTCGTCGGCGGTCTGCTGATGGGGCTTCTGGCGGGCTGGCTGGCCTTCCGGGGCGGGCTGCACGGTGAGTCGATCCGCCTGTTCGCCGCCGTC
>JBGTSL010000158.1:0-5112 GCA_041940325.1 Brevundimonas sp. | reverse complement strand
ATCGCCGGGGCCAGCAGCACCCGCTTGTCCGTGGCCAGCAGCGTCGTCGAAGCCAGGTCGTCTGCCAGCCCGTTGGCCGCCTTGGCGATCAAGCCCGCCGTCGCCGGCGCGACCACCACCAGATCGGCCCAGCGCGACAGTTCGATATGGCCCATGGCGGTTTCGTCCTCGGGCAGGAACAGGTCCTGCCGCACCGGCTGGCCGGTCAGGGCGGCCAGCGACATCGGGGTGACGAACTCGACCCCGGCGGACGTCAGCACCGTCCGCACCTCCGCCGCCGCCTTCCTGAGCAGCCGCACCAGCTCCAGCGCCTTGTAGGCGGCGATGCCGCCGCCGACGATCAGCAGGATCTTCCGTCCGGACAGCGACGCCTGGGTCATGCCGTTGATCTAGCGACCCGGTCGCATGACGTCGAGGGACGGCGTCGCAATGGAGGCCGAGGGATTCATCGCAACCAACCCCTCGATCCACCGGTCCCAAAGAAGAACATTGCAAGAACAAAATAACGGCGTTATGGAGTCCGCGCGGGTTCGAAACCATGGAGGGTGCGATGATCGGCAAGGACAAGGGGATGGGCGCGGCGGCGGTCCTGGCCCTGATGGCGCTGGCCGGCTGCGGCAACGGCGGCTCGGCGGTCGAGACGCGCGACCGGGCGGCGGACGGGGCGGAGGCGGTTCTGACCTCGGCGGCCGGTCCGGCGGCGGAGGCGGCCGAGACGGCGCCGGAGACCTCGAAACCGGTTCTCACCGCCAATCGGCGCGAAACGGTGGACGCCAAGACGGCGCGGCTGTTCCAGACCAACGGAGCCGACTTCGGCGCCGCGACGGCCGGGGATTATCTGGCGAAGGTGCGGGCGTTCACGGAGCGACCCCCGGCGGGGACCGAACGGGTCGAGCGGGCCAATGGCGACGTGCTGCTGTACCAGGCCTCGACCAACACCTTCGCCGTGGTGTCGCGCGAGGGGGTCGCCAAGACGATGTTCAAGCCGCGCGACGGGGGCGCCTACTGGGCGGAGCAGAAAGCGGCGGCGCCGACCTTCGGACGGCGGCGGTCATCAGCCCCGGAATAGCCGGGACCGGCGAGGCTCAGGCCTCGTCCGTTTCCTTGCGGTCGGCCATGTCGCGGATCAGCTCCAGCGCCAGCTTCTGCTGGCGGGTCGACAGCTGCGGGGCCAGACGCCCGATCTCGATCGTATAGCGGGTCGCCGGATAGTCGTGGTCGAAGCCGCCGCCGCCCTCGGCCATGCCGGCCAGCTGGGCGCCGCTCAGCCCCTCGAAGAAATAGCCGATATCCACCTTGAAGAAGCGCGCGATGTCCCAGAGCTTCGAAGCCGAAATCCGGTTCGCGCCCTTCTCGTATTTCTGGATCTGCTGGAAGGTCAGCCCCAACGCCCGGCCGAGGTCGCTCTGGTTATAGCCGAGCGCCAGCCGCTTCTCGCACACCCGCCGTCCGACGTGCCGGTCAACCGGGTGGGGTCCGTCTTCGCCCTTGCCTCTGGCCATCGTTCGAAATGCCCTCCTTTGGGTATCAAGGCTTGAATGCGCCTGCTTTTGGCCGCTGTCACGGAAAAACGCCCGGTTTCGCACACGGCCGCAGCCGCCGGTTGCGTAACCGCTTCCCCCCCTCTCCGCTCGCGGGAAAATCTTGGTGAAGGCCGAAAATCAGCGCCGGGCGCGGCCGATGAGTCGGCGCCAGGCGACCGCCGGCGCGAGCGCCAGCAACAGGCCGAGCCCGAACAGCAGATCGCCGAAGCGACCGTAAACGGTCGCCGGTCCCGGGGCCGGCAGGCGGGCGTCGATCACCCCGCTCTCGCCCGGCTCCAGCCTCTGGTCGCCGACCACCCGACCCCAGGGATCGATCATGGCGGAGACCCCCGTCGGCGTTGAGCGGACCACCGGAAGGCCGGTCTCGATGGCGCGGTAGCTGGCCAGGTTGAGGTGCTGCAGCGGACCCGAGGTGCGCCCGAACCAGGCGTCGTTCGAGATATTGACGATCCAGCGCGGCCGCGCCGTCCCGCCGGGCGTGAAGCCGGGGTAGAGGCTCTCGTAGCAGATCAGCGGCTGCACGCCGGGCAGGCCCGGAATGTCGATCGGCGCCGGGCGCGGACCGGCGCTGAAGTCCAGCGGCATATGCGTCAGGCTGCGCACGCCCAGGGCGCCCAGCAGATCGCCGGCGGGCAGGAATTCGCCGAACGGCACCAGCCGGTATTTGTCATAGGCGGCGGTGATCCTCAGGCCGTCGCCGCCCTCGTCGGTCAGGGCCAGCAGGCTGTTGTAATAGCGCGCGCCGTCGGGGGCGGCGGGATCGGCCACCCCCCGGCCGAGGCCGAGGATCAGGCTCTGGCCCGGCTGCACCGCCCGGGCGATGGCGGCGGCGTCCGGCGAGCCGGCGGCGAACACCTGGTTGGCCGAGGCAGGCAGGGCGCCCTCCGGCCAGATGACCACGTCCGGGACCACCGCCCCGGGCCGCGCGGTCAGGTTCACATAGCGCTCGACGATGCCGCGATAGGCCTCCGGCGTCCATTTCGACTCCTGGTCGACATCGGCCTGGACGATGCGCACCACCGTGTCGGTCAGCGTCAGCCGCGCCCCGGACAGCCTCGCCGCCCCGCCCACCAGCAGGGCCGCCAGCGCCAGCACTCCCAGGGCGGCGGCGCCGATCCGGGCCTTGCGCGGCCCCGGTCCCGCCAGCGGCCCGAAGGCGGCGACCGCGGCGACCGTCACGAGGCTGAGACCGTAGACGCCGACCACCGAGGCGAATTGCGATCCCGCCGATCCCGCCGCCCAGCTGGCCCCCGCCGGATTCCACGGGAAGCCGGTCAGCACATGGCCGCGAAGCCATTCGAGCAGGCAGAACAGGCCGGCGAAGACCAGCACCCGGACCACGCCGGCCGGGGCGAACCGCCGATGCAGCGCCGTCGCCGTTCCCCAGAACAGCCCCAGGCCGACCGGCAGCAGAGAGGCCGCGAACGGCGCCATCCACGCCTGGGCCGGATTGACCAGAAAGGCCTCGGCCACCCACCAGCAGCTGATGAAGAAATAGGCGAAACCGGCCAGCCACCCCATCCAGAAGCCGCCGCGCATCGTCGTCGAGCGCTCGGCCAGCAGCATCAGCAGCGGATAGCCGAGCAGGCCGGGCAGGAAACCGAATGGCGGATGAGCAAGGGCGGCGCCCGCCCCCGCCGCCAGCGCCAAGGCGATGCGGCCGAAGCGCAGGATCAGACGGTCGCGGCGGGAGGCGGGGTCAAGCTTGAGCATCGGCCCTGTATGGGTCGGCGACGCCCAGCGTGGCAAGGATGCTCCGCTCCTCGGCCTCCATCGCCTCGGCCTCGGCCTCGGCCTCGTGGTCGCGGCCCAGCAGGTGCAGCACGCCGTGCACGGTCAGGTGCGACAGGTGGTCGGCCAGCGTCTTGCCCTGCGCCCCGGCCTCCGCCGCACAGACCCCATAGGCCAGCACCAGATCGCCCAGCGGCGCCGCCTGCCCGGGGATGGTCATCTCCGCCGCCGGGAAGGACAGCACATTGGTCGGCCGGTCCCGGTCGCGGAACCGGGCGTTGAGGTCCTGCACCGTCTCATCGTCGGTCAGCAGCACCACGACGCCGCCCTCGACCGTCCCCAGGGCCGCCGCCGCCGCCCGCTCCGCCACCGCCGCCGCCTCCGGCAGGGCGGCGGTCCAGGCGTCGTCCTCGACCTCGACCTCGATCACGAGTCCGGATCCTCCAGGTCGGCCGAGGGCCGCCGGGCCGCCGCGTCGGCGTCATAGGCGCGGACGATGCGCTCGACCATGGCGTGGCGGACCACGTCCTGGGCCTCGAAGGTCTGGATGGCGACGCCCTTGACGTCCTTGAGGATGCGCAGGGCGTGGCGCAGGCCGGAGTCGCGCGGATTGAGCAGGTCGATCTGCGACGGGTCGCCGGTCACCACCATCCGCGCGCCCTCGCCCAGCCGGGTCAGCACCATCTTCATCTGCAGGCGCGAGGTGTTCTGGGCCTCGTCCACGATGATGAAGGCGTGGGCCAGGGTGCGGCCGCGCATGAAAGCGATCGGGGCCGCCTCGATCTCGCCCTTGTCGCGCCGCCGGCGCACGTCGTCGGGCCCGAGGATGTCGTTCAGCGCCTCCCAGATCGGGGCCAGGTAGGGATCGACCTTCTCGTTCAGGTCGCCCGGCAGGAAGCCCAGCTTCTCGCCCGCCTCGACCGCCGGGCGGGTGATGACCAGACGGTCGACCTGCCCCCGCCGCAGCAGCGAGGCGCCATAGGCCGCCGCCAGGAAGGTCTTGCCCGTACCCGCCGGCCCGACCCCGAAGGTCAGCTCACATTTCGACAGCAGGTCCAGATAGTTGGCCTGGGCCGCCGTCTTGGGCGCGATGGCGCCCCGCCGCCCGACCGGCAGGGCGATGGCGTTCGGGGCCACGGTCCCCTGCCCTTCCCGCGGCCGCGTCGCCGCCGCGCCCAGCGCCGTGCGCACATCGGCCTCGGTGATCTCGGCTCCCGTCGTCGAACGCGCCGCCAGGGTCTCGATGACCCGCCGGGCCTGGGCCCGGTCGCGCGTCGAGCCGTTGATCGTCACGCCGCCGCCGGGCGTCTCGACCAGCACCTTGTAGGCGTCCTCGATCAGGGCGATGTGGCGGCTGTGCGGCCCCGTGACGGCGCGCAGGGCGGCGTCGTCCAGCGCCAGGAACTCACTCTCACGCGCCATACTTATTGGGTCCCTATCGCTCGACGCGCGGCGTCTCGCTGCTTGAGGGACGCGCTTTCCACATTCGTGAGCCGGCCCGTGAGGCTGTTCTGCTGGCCGCGCTCGATCTCTACCGGAACGATCCGGCCGATCAGATGATCCGCGTCCTCGACATGCACCGATTGCAGATACGGCGAGCGGCCGATCGCCTGCGCCCCATGCCGGCCCTTCTTCTCGAACAGCACCGGCAGGGTCCGGCCCGCCTGCGCCGCGTTGAAGGCGACCTGCTGTTCGGTCAGCAGGGCCTGCAGCGCATGCAGCCGTTCGCGCGAGACCGCGTCCGGGACCTGCGCCGCCATGGTCGCCGCCGGCGTGCCCGGGCGCGGCGAATACATGAAGGAGAAGGCGCTGGCGTAGTTCACCCGCCGCACCAGAT
>JBGTSL010000157.1:0-5167 GCA_041940325.1 Brevundimonas sp. | reverse complement strand
ACCGAGGCGGTGACCAGCACCTTCGTGTGCCCGAACGTGACCAGGCAGGACCCCTCGGCGTAGCGGTTGACCCCGGTCTCCAGCGTCACGGCGCGGAGCTGTTCGGGGGCGCGGTCGGAGGGGCGGGCGGCGGTCATGGCGGAAATCCTTGGAAGCGGTCGCGGCGCTGCTTATCCTGAAACCGTGAGCCTGTATGCCCCCGCCCTCTCGATGGCCAATCAGCCATGAAGCCGCCCCTGCTGTCCTCGACCGCGCTGGAGACCGGCGGCCTGACCGGGCTGGACCAGCGCGCCCGCGACATCTTCCGCCGCATCGTCGAGACCTATCTGGAGACCGGGGAGCCGGTTGGGTCGCGCACCCTGTCCCTGACCGGGGTGGCCCTGTCCCCGGCCTCAATCCGCAACACCATGCAGGACCTGACGCTGGCGGGCCTGCTGGGCTCGCCGCACACCTCGGCCGGGCGCATCCCGACCCATGCGGGCCTGCGCCTGTTCGTCGACGGCCTGCTTGAGATCGGCGACGTCGGAGCCGGGGAGCGGCGCGAGATCGACGCCCGCCTGGCCGGCCGCGGTCGCAGTTTCGAGGAGGCGCTGAACGAGGCCTCGTCCCTGCTGTCGGGTCTGGCGGGAGGGGCCAGCATCGTGGCCAGCCCGGTGCGCGAGGCCGGGGTCAAGCACGTCGAATTCGTCGCCCTCGGCCACGACCAGGCCTTGGCGGTGCTGGTCGGCGACGACGGCTCGGTCGAGAACCGGCTGATGCCGCTGAAAGCCGGGGTGACCCCCTCGACGTTGCAGGAGGCGTCGAACTTCCTCAACGCCCGGCTCAAGGGCCGCCCGCTGCACGAGGCGCGCACCGAGATGCGCACCGAACTGGACGCCGCCCGGCGCGAGCTGAACGAAACCGCCGCCCGGCTGGTCGAGGACGGCCTGGCCGCCTGGTCCGGCGGGGCCGAGCGCGAACGCTCGCTGATCGTGCGCGGCCGGGCCAATCTGCTGCAGGACCGGGAGGCGGTGGAGGACCTCGAGCGGGTCCGCGTCCTGTTCGACGATCTGGAGCAGAAGGAGCAACTGATCGGCCTGCTCGACGGGGTCTCGACGGCCCAGGGCGTGCGCATCTTCATCGGCGCGGAAACGCGGTTGTTTTCGCTTTCGGGTTCCGCCGTCATCGCGGCGCCCTATATGACGGGCCGGCAGCGGGTGCTGGGCGCCATCGGCGTGATCGGCCCCGCGCGACTGAACTACGCCCGTGTCATCCCGTTGGTGGACTATACCGCCCGGGTGCTGGGCCGGATGCTGGACGGACAGGAAACTTGAGCGACATTCACGACGACACCCCGACTTCCGAGGAACTGGCCGCCGACATCGGCGAGAGCGAAGGGTTCGACGGCGAGCCCGACGACGGTCTCGGGCCGGTCGACGCCCTGATCGCCGAGCGCGACCAGTGGAAGGACCGCGCCCTGCGCGCCGTGGCCGAGGCCGAGAACACGAAGAAGCGGGCCGAGGCCCAGAACAACGACGCCCGCGCCTACGCCATCCAGAAATTCGCCCGCGACCTGCTGGGCGTGGCCGACAACCTCGAGCGCGCGCTGCAGGCGGCGCCGAAGAACGCCGAGAGCGGCGAGGCCGGGCTGATCACCGGCCTCGAGCTGACCCAGAAGTCGCTGATGCAGGCCTTCGAAGCCAACAATCTGAAGCGCGTCGCCCCCGAGCCGGGCGAGGCCTTCGATCCACACCTGCACCAGGCCATGATGGAGCAGCCCTCCGATACCGTGCAGGGGGGCCAGGTGATCCAGACCCTGCAGGCCGGCTACGCCCTGTTCGGCCGCACCGTGCGCCCGGCCATGGTCGTCGTCGCGGCCCGCGGCTCCGGCGCCGCGGCGGGCAACGCCGCCTACGCGAAAGCCGAAGCCTCCGACGGCGGCAATTTCGACGGGACGGCGTAGGCGTCGGCCTTCTCCCCTCGGGGGAGAAGGTGGGCGGCGAAGCCGCTCGGATGAGGGGGCTCTTCCGGTCGCAGCTTGTCAGAAGGCGTGGATGAGGGGGCGATTCCCCTCATCCGGCCCTCCGGGCCACCTTCTCCCCCAAGGGGAGAAGGCAGACCTGCGCTACTTCAGCCGCGCCTCGAATAGCGCCAGCAGCTTGGCCCAGCCGTCGGCCGCGTCGGCGGGGCGGTAGCTGTCGCGATAGTCGGCGTGGAAGCCGTGCGGCGCCGCCGGATAGACGTCGATGCGGCTCTCGGTCTGGCCGGCCCGCTGCAGGGCCCGGCGCATGGCCTCGACGCTGTCCAGCGGAATGCCCCGGTCGGCCTCGCCGTAGAGGCCCAGAACCGGAGCCTTGAGGTCATCGGCCACATCGACCGGCCACGGTTGTCCCGACGCGACCTGCTCGGGCGTGGCGTTGGCCGGCGGGGCCAACCGGCCGTACCAGGCCACGCCGGCGTCGATCGCCGCGAACCGCGCCGCCGCCTGCCACACCACCTTGCCGCCCCAGCACCAGCCGGTGATGCCGACCCTGTCGGCGTTGGCCCAGAGCTGCTGGCTGGCCCAGTCGAGGGTGGCGGCGATATCGCCCATGACCTGCTCATAGCCCGCCGCCGCAACGATCTGCTGCACCCGGGCCATCTCGGCCCCGGCCGGGTCCTCGACCCGCACGAAGAAGGCCGGGGCGATGGCGGCGTATCCCGCCCCGGCCAGCCGGCGGCAGACGTCGCGGATATATTCGTGGACGCCGAAGATCTCCGACACCACCACCACCACAGGGAAGGGCCCGTCGCCGGCGGGCCGCGCCACATAGGCCGGCAGATCGAACCCGTCCGGGGCGCGGTAGCTGACGTCGGCGATCTCCAGCCCGTCCGCCGGGGTGGTCACGGGGCTCGCCTGGGCGGCCAGCGCCGCCGGGGCGTAGCCGGCGAAGAACAGGCCGCCCAGGCCCGCGGTGGCGAGACCCCGGCGGCTGAGGCGGATGTCGTCGGGCTGGGGACCTTCGGGTCGGATCAGATCGGGCATGGAGACCTCCGGCGCGGAAAGCGGGACAGTGGCGCGGCTTCCGCGGACCGTCGAGTCACGATTGCCGTGAGGCCGGACCCGCCTTGCGGAGCGTCAGGTTCAGCCGCCCCCCGCCGGGGATCAGGCCCGACGAGCCCGCCAGAATGCGGTCGACGCCGTGCCGCGCCAGGCGAGCCGGTCCGGTCAGGGCGCAGACGTCGCCCGAGGCCAGCCGCACCGATCGCGTCGGCCCGCCCCCGGCCGCCCCGATGCGGAACACCGCCGTATCGCCCAGCGACACCGACAGCACCGGCGCGGTCCTGTCATCCTCGTCGAGATCCTGATGCAGGCCCATCCGGGCGCCCTCGCGGTAGAGGGTGACCAGACAGGCGTCCGGCGGCTCCGGCCAGCCGGTCAAATCGCGCCACAGGACCAATAACCTGTCGGGCGTCGGCGGCCACGGCGCGCCGGTCACCGGATGGGTCGCCTGATAGCGGTACCCGGCCCGGTCCGAGACCCAGCCCAGCGGCCCGAGATTGCTCATCCGCACGGAAAAGGGCCGCCCGGACCGCGTTGTCGGACTGTAGAACGGCGCGGTCTCGACCGCCGCCAGGACCTCGTCGCGCAGGCTGGCCTGTTCGTCCGGCGACAGGGCGGCGGGCCACAGGCGGAATCCCTCCAGCCCGGTGTCGATCTCGCGCGGGACCAAGGCTCAGCGGGTCAGGTAATAGTCGGCGATGCGGCAGACGTTGATGTTCTCGCGCAGCAGCACCTGACCGCCGGTCAGTTCGGCCCGCAGGTCGTAGAGGCAGCCGCCCGACCCGTCGTCGACGGTCACCGGCACGCTGGCGCCGCTGGCCACCGGGGTCCCGCCCAGCAGGTCGGCGCCGAAGGTTCCGGTGCGGACGTCGGCGGCCTGCAGCTTCATCAGCGTCAGGCCGGTCTGGTTGTGGATGCGGACGCGGCGATTCTGGCCGTCGCGCGACTGGCCTTCCGCCGGCGACGGCGCCGCGGCGGCCAGCCCGGCCACGCCGAGCGAGACGGCCATCAGGGCGACTGTGAGACTTCTCCGGGCGAGCATGGCCCCTCCTTCCGGCCGGCCCTTCGGACGGGGCCGCCGCGTTCACTATATGCCGATGCGCGCTTCGTGACACACCTGACGGAGACTGACGCTGAATCGCGATCAGGCCTTGCGGGCCGGGGGCTGTTTCCCATATCGGCGACAACCCGCCGGAAAACCCCGCAAGACGTGGGGCTATCCGACCGGAACCGTACAATCGACTGGGACCCTGCTACCGGGGGCGGTCACGCGCGGCGCTTGCATCGAAGGCCGCCGCACCGCCCGCCGAAGTCCTGGTTGACGCCGGGCACGCCGAGAGGCTGCGCGCTGGCCTGCAGCAGACCTGGAGCAACGACGGCTTCGACGACCTGCCCGCGAAGATCAAGATCCGCGTCTGCGTGCGCTCTGACCGAGCTCCGCAGGCCGCCAGCTCGGCCGCCGCCGCCGCCGCCAGCTCCGCGACCGCCGTGGTCAAGGTGGCGCCCAACGTGGCGGCGGCGCTCTCTCGGCCTCTGGCAAACATGCTCGTCGGGCCGATGGCGAGCGTGGGCGCCGACGGCGTGCTGACGCTGGGCGCGGACTGCGGCGTCAACGCCGAGGCGCTGCGGGCCGTGGTGAGGTACATGTACACTGGCACGCTGGAGCTGCTGGCTGCCACGACGTTCGACGTGCTCTCGGCGACGAACTTCCTGGAGCTCGACGTGGCCAAGGGCCTGTGCGTGTCGTTCCTCTGCGACAGCCTCCGCCCGGAGACCGCGCTGAGCATGGTGGCGGCGGGCGCCCACTACGACAGCGCCGAGCTCGAGGAGGGCGCCCGCGACTTCGCGGCGGAGCACTTCGACTGCCTCGACCCGGAGGGCCGCTACGCGCAGCTCCTCGAGTTGCAGAGGAACCTGAACGAGGCGCTGCAACGCGCGTTCGATCCACACGTCCACCGGGAACACTTCCTGATGGCCGCCAGCGAAGAGCAGCACGCAGTCGGCGATCTTTGGGCCAACGCCACGCAGCCTGGTCAGTTCCCCCCGTGCCTCGTCGGTGGCCATAGTCGGCAATCGCCGCCAGTCGATTTTTTCGTCGAGAATGTCGCGCGCTGCGCCGAGCAGGTTTGGTGCGCGAAAGCCAAG
>JBGTSL010000156.1:0-5169 GCA_041940325.1 Brevundimonas sp. | reverse complement strand
ATCGTCACCATGGGCTCGATCACCGAGCCGCCCGAAATCCTCGGCGGGATGATCGGCGGCGCCCTGGTCGGCACCTTCCTTGGCGTCTTCCTGGCCTACGGACTCGTCGGTCCGATGTCGGTCCGGCTCAAGGAAATCATCGACGGCGACGGCGCCTTCTACAAGATCATCCAGTCGGTCCTGGTCGCCCACCTCCATGGCAATGCGGCGCAGATTTCGGTCGAGATCGGCCGCGGCGACATCCCCTCCTCGGCCCAGCCCTCGTTCCTCGAGATGGAAGAATCGCTGCAGGCCGCCCCCATCGAGGCCTGACGCCGCGCATCACTCCCCGGTCACAGGCGCTCACCGGCGATCACGCCGGCGGGAACAGCGGTCCGCCGGACCGGTTTACCCGGGACCGATCGTGGGAGCGGGCGGCTGTTTCGCCCGGGCGATCGCTCGGAGGACCCCGATGAGACTGATCACCATCACCGCCGCCGCCCTGGGCGCGCTCGCCCTCGCCGCCTGCACGCCGGCCGAGGACGAGACGGCCGAGGACGCGGCCGCCGCCGACGCCGAGACCTCGGCCACCGCGCCTGCGACCGAAGGCGCCATGACGCCGGACGGCACAATGGACACGACGCCGGACGCGACCACTCCGGTCAATCCGGACGGGACGACCACGCCTCCTGGACAGACACCGCCGGTGCTGCCGCCAGAACCGAACGCGACGACCTCGCCGGCAACGACGTCCCCGCCGCCGATGTAGAGCGGCGGATCAGGGTTGCGTCAGCCGGAGGGGACCGCGGCGCGGTCCCCTTTCCTGTGCAGGGATAACGCCCGTTCACGAACCCGTGAGAATTTTGCTTGCGTATCCGCTCACGAAGTCGTTATCTCGGAACTGCGAGGATTCATGACCTCGTATGACCCTTCTGAAGGAAGAAATCACATGCGCATCGTTGCTCTGATCGCCGCTTCGGCCGCCGCCCTGGCCCTGGCCGCCTGCCAGCCCGCCGAGACCACCGAAGAAGCCGCTCCGGAAGCCGCCACCGCGGAAGCCGAAGTCGTCGCTCCGGAAGCCGCCGCTCCGGCCGCTGACGAAGCCATGGCCCCGGCCGCCGAAGCCCCGGCTGCTGAAGCCCCGGCCGCCGAGACCACCCCGGCTCAGTAATACCGGTTACGGACCTTCGGGTTCGTTCGGAAAGGGTCGCCCTCGCGGGCGGCCCTTTTTCGTTGCGCGAAGCCCGGCTCGGCCGAGCTTGCGGCAAATTCACTTGCGGGCCCGACGCCGGCGTCGGTATCTCGGGTACCGGGACACAGTCGTCCGCCCGAACGAAGGAAATCCCCATGCGCATCGTCGCCCTGATCGCCGCCTCGGCCGCCGCCCTGGCGCTCGCCGCCTGCAACAACAACGCCGAAGAGAAGGCCCCCGACGCGACGTCCGAAGCGGCCGAGGCCTCCGGCGTCGCCGACCCCGCCGCCGTCGACCAGACCCTCGAGCAGACCGCCGCCGACGCCAAGGCGGCCGCCGAAGCCGCCGAGGCGGCCGAGGCCGCCCAGACGGCGGAGGCCGCCGATCCCGCGCCGACCACGGCGGTCGAGGATCACTGACGACGCCCGATCCAGATCGCATCAGGGGGGCCGTCCCGCGGGGGGCGGCCCCTTTTCGTTGGCGCCCATCCGGGGCAAGGGATGGGCGATGACAGACGACCGCTCGCCCCGACTGGTCTGGACCGAGGACGGCGCGCCGCGCTCGGGCCGGTTCGACGACATCTATTTCTCGCGCGAGGACGGCCTGGCGGAGAGCCGGGCCGTGTTCCTGGCCGGCTGCGGCCTGCCGGAGGCGTGGCGTGGACGGGCCCGCTTCACCGTCGCCGAACTCGGCTTCGGCACCGGTCTGAACATCGCCGCCCTGCTGAATCTGTGGCGGCGCGAGGGGCCGCCGGACGGCCGGCTTCACATATTCTCCGTGGAGGGATTTCCGCTCGAACGGGACGAGGCCGCCCGCGCCCTCGCGACTTGGCCGGAGCTGGTGGACGCCGCGCGCGCCCTGCTCGAGGCCTGGCCGGCGCCGACGCCGGGCTTTCACCGGCTCGACCTTCCGGGCTTCAACGCCACGCTGGACCTCGCCGTGGGCGAGGCGGCAGACGCCCTGGCGCAATGGTCGGGCCGCGCCGACGCCTGGTTTCTCGACGGCTTCGCGCCAGCGACCAATCCCGGCATGTGGTCCGGGGCCGTGCTGGACGGCGTCGCCGCCCGCTCGGCCCCGGGCGCCCGCGTCGCGACCTTCACCGTGGCGGGGGCGGTGCGGCGGGGTCTGGCGGAGCGCGGCTTCACGATCGAGAAGCGACCCGGCCACGGCCGCAAGCGCGAGCGGCTGGAGGCGCATTTGCCCGGCGCTCCGGAGGCGGTGGTCAAACCCTCCGTCGCCGTCATCGGCGCTGGAATAGCGGGGGCGGCCCTCGTCCGCGCGTTCGCGGCCGTCGGCCTGACCTGCACCGTAATCGAGGAAGCGGCGCCCGGCGCCGGCGGTTCGGGTTTTCCCTCCTCGCTGGTCACGCCCCGGCTGGATGCTGGGGATGTGGGGATAGCGGCCCTGCACGCCCAGGCCCTGAACCGCGCCCGGGGCCTCTACGCCGCCGTCCCCGACGCCATCCTCGCCCAAGGCGTGCTGCAGCTCGAACAGGCGCCGCGTGACGCGGCCCGGTTCCGGAAGGTGGCGTCGCAGGACATCTGGCGGGCGGGAGCGATGGCGCTGCTGGATCCCGCCGCCTGCACCGCGCGGCTGGGCGAGCCTGTCGAGACTGGCGGCCTGTTCATGAAGGACGCCCTGGCCCTGAACCCCGCTGCGGTGCTGGAAGCGTGGCTCAACGGCGCCGACAGCATCACGGCGAGCGCGGCAAGGATTGAACCGACGGCCGCCGGCTGGCGGCTGTTCGACCGGGCGAACGCCGCCATCCTGGACGCCGACGTGGTGGTCATCGCGGCCGGCTGGGGCGCGGCGGCGCTGCGGCCGGAGCTTCCCCTGACGCCGGTTCGCGGCCAGGCCGACTGGGCGGAAGGGGTCGCCATCGCCCCGACGGCCTGGGGCGGCTACGCCTCGCCGACGGCGGACGGCCTCCTTTTCGGGGCCACGCATGAGCGGGGCGAGACGGTTGTCGAGACCTCCGCGGCCGCCGGCGCCCGCAATCTGCGGACCCTCGAAGGCCGGCTGCCGCAGCTGGCGGCGCGCGTCGCGGAGGCCGGGCCCGTTCGCAGCCGCGCCGCCATCCGCGCCACGACGCCGGACCGCCTGCCGCTGGCCGGCGGGTTGGCCCCCGGCCTGTTCGCCCTGACCGGTCTGGGCTCGCGCGGCTTCTGCGTCGCGCCCCTGCTGGCCGAGCACGTGGCCGCGCTGGCGACCGGCGCCCCGTCGCCGCTTCCGGCCGCTTTGGCGATGCGGGTCGGGCCGACCCGGTTCATGAATCCGCCCCCCCTTGCGCAACCTTCACAAGAAGCAGACGGTTGATATCGGACAGGGGCCCGAATTCAGCGATCCGGAGACCGAGCATGACCCGATTGATCACCTACCCCGCCGTCGCCGCGGCCGTCGCCCTGACCGCCTCCTGCGCCCCGAACGGCGACATGGACATGCCCGGCGTCGCCGCCGGGCCGGAACACCAGTGCTTCTATGGCGAACAGGTGCGCAACTTCCGGGCGGGGGGACCTGGCCAGCTCTATATCCGCGCCATGCGCAACCAGGTGTTCGAGCTCAACTCCTCGGGCGGCTGCACCGATCTGGACTTCACCCACCGGATCGCCATCACGCCCGACGTCGGCGGTCTGGCCGGCGGACGCATCTGCACCGGCGACTGGGCGCGGATCGCCCTGCCCGCCTCGTCCGCCCCGCCCCGGACCTGCCGCGCCCGCGTCACCCGGCTGCTGACCGAAGCGGAAGTCGCGGCCCTGCCCGACGCCCACCGCCCGTAAGGTTCACGCCTTCTGGGCGTAGCCGAGGCGCTGGTTCAGCTTGTCGATCAAGTCGATGGCGGTGTCGGCGATGACCGAGCCCGGCGGGTAGACCGCCGCCGCGCCCATGTCGATCAGGGTCTGGACGTCCGACGGAGGGATCACCCCGCCGACGACGATCATAATGTCCGGCCGGCCCAGCTTCTCCAGCTCAGCCTTCAGCTCGGGCACGAGGGTCAGGTGGCCGGCCGCCAGCGATGAGGCGCCGACGGCGTGGACATTCTTCTCCACCGCCTCGCGCGCCGCCTCGGCAGGCGTCTGGAACAGTGAGCCCGCCGTGGCCTCGAAGCCCAGGTCGCCATAGGCGGTGGCGACGACCTTCTGGCCGCGATCGTGGCCGTCCTGGCCGAGCTTGGCGATCAGGATGCGCGGCGGGCCGCCGTCGTTCTCGACGAAGGCAGCGACCATGCCGCGGGCGCGGGCGATCTTCGGATCGTCGCCGGCCTCCCTCGCATAGACGCCCGAGACGGTCTTCACCGTCGCGACGTGGCGGCCGAAGGCGGCCTCCAGCGCGTCGGAGATTTCGCCCACCGTGGCATTGGCGCGAGCCGCCTGAACCGCCAGCTCCAGCAGGTTGGCGTTCCCGCGCGCCCCCTCGGTCAGGGCGTTCAGCGCCGCATCGGTCGCCGCCTGATCCCGTTCGGCCCTCAGGCGCTTCAGCTTGTCGATCTGGGCGGCCAGCACCGCCGCATTATCCACCTTCAGCATCGGAATGTCGTCGACGTGGTCGGCGAGGTATTTGTTGACCCCGACCACGGTCTGCTGGCCGGTGTCGATGCGGGCTTGGGTCTTCGCGGCGGACTCCTCGATGCGCAGCTTGGGCACGCCGGCTTCGATGGCCCTGGCCATGCCGCCCAGCGCCTCGACCTCGGCCATGTGGGCCCGGGCCTTTTCGGCCAGTTCGTGGGTCAGGCGCTCGACGTAGTAGCTGCCGCCCCAGGGATCGATCACCCGGCAGCTGCCGGTCTCGTGCTGGATGAAAAGCTGGGTGTTGCGGGCGATGCGGGCGCTCGCCGCCGACGGCAAGGCCAGCGCCTCGTCGTAGGAGTTGGTGTGCAGCGACTGGGTGCCGCCGAGCACGGCCGCCAGGGCCTCGACGGCGGTGCGCACGATGTTGTTCTCGGGCTGCTGGGCGGTCAGCGAGACGCCGGCGGTCTGCGTGTGGAAGCGGATCATCCACGA
>JBGTSL010000155.1:0-5185 GCA_041940325.1 Brevundimonas sp. | reverse complement strand
CGAGACGCGGCCGACGCCGCAGATCATGCCGGCGCCGGGGGCCTCGCCCCGGTACATGTCGCAGGCGGCCAGCTGGCCGATCTCGAGGAAGGGCGAGCCGGGGTCGAGCAGGCGTTCGACGCGGTCGCGGGGCAGCAGCTTGCCCCGGGCGACGTGGCGTTCGCGGGATTTCTCCGGGCCGCCGAGGGCCGCCTCGGCCACCCGGGCGCGCAGTTCGTCGCGCAGGGCGCGGTTGTGGGCGTCGAGGGCCTTGAAGGCGGGGCTGGCGGGGTCGATGGCGGACGTCAGCTTGGGCATGGGGGTGGTTTAGGCGGCTTCGCGGCGGCGGGGAAGCGGTTGAAAGCCCTCTCCCGGCGGGAGAGGGCTTGAGCGCCCGAGAGGCCTTCAGGCCGATCGGTCTTGCGCGAAAGGGTGAGGGGCATTTGTGTGGAACCGGCCCACTGTAACCCCTCACCCTTTCGGCTGGCGCATCGCTGCGCTCTGCGAGCCTCAATCCCTCTCCCGCCGGGAGAGGGATTACCAACTTGACCCGGCTTCATCCCCGTGGCCTGTCCCGCCTCCCATGCTCGCGCCCAGCCACCAGACCCGCGCCACGCTGAAAGACCTGCTGCACCTCGCGTGGCCGGTGGTGCTGGCGCGCGTCGGCATCATGACCATGGGGCTGACCGACGTCATCGTGGTCGGCAATTATTCGGGGCTGGAGCTGGCCTACAGCTCGCTGGCCCTGACCCCGACGCAGGTCGTCGTGACCACCGCCGTCGGGCTGATGATGGGGGTGCAGGTGATGACCGCCCGCTTCCTCGGCGAGGGGCGGCGGCACGAGGTCGGGGCGGTGCTGCGGCGCGGGGTGACCTATTCGCTGCAGCTGGGCTTCGCGGCCATGATCGGACTGATCCTGCTGGGGCCGTGGGCGCTTCGGAACCTCGGCCTCGCCGACGGGCTGGCCGAGGGCGCCTCGCCAGTGCTGATCGTGCTGGCCCTGTCGATGCCCGGCTATCTGGTCAGCGTGGCGGCGCAGTTCTTCCTCGAGGCCCTGCACCGGCCGCGGGCGGGGATGTGGGCCATGTGGATCGCCAATGCGGTCAATCTGGCGCTGAACCTGCTGCTGGTGCCGGACGTGCTGGGGCTGGGCTTCGACGGGGCGATCGCGGCGGCATGGGCGACCCTGTTCGCGCGGACCTCGCTGGCCGTGTTCCTGATCGTCTACATCGTGCGCATGCCGGAGGCGCGGGCGCTGGGCGTGTTCGCCCGGCCCCGGCGCGATCCGCCGGCCGAGCGCGAGCAGCGCAAGGTCGGCTACGGCGCCGGCAGCTCATACTTCATCGAGGTCGCCGCCTTCGGAGCCATGACCATCATCGCCGGCCAGCTGGGCGCGGTGGAGACGGCGGCCTGGACCATCGTGCTCAATGTGTCGGCCATCGTCTTCATGGTCCCGATGGGGCTGTCGTCGGCGACGGCGGTGCTGGTCGGCCGGGCCTACGGCGCGCGCGACGGGCGCGGCGTCATGCGGGCCGGTCTGGTCGGGCTGGGCGTGGTCAGCGCCCTGACCCTGGCGGTGGCGCTGACGCTGTGGCCGACGGCGGAGTGGGTGGCCAGCGCCTACAACCGCGACCCGGCCCTGCTGGCGGTGGTGGTCCCGGCCCTGGTGCTGGCGACGCTGTTCTTCGTCGCCGACGGCGTCCAGGTGGTCTCGGCCTCGGCCAACCGCGCGGCCGGGGACGTGTGGTGGCCGACGATCATGCATTTCGCCGCCTACAGCCTGGTGATGATGCCGCTGGGCTGGTTCCTGGCGCACCGGATCGGCGTCGATGGGCTGGTCTGGGCGATCATCATCGCCAGCCTGGTGTCGGCGACCCTGCTGACGGGGCGGTTCGTGCGGGTGGCGAGGCGGCTGCCGGTCAGGGCCGGGTGATCAGCGGGCGAATTCGTACCGGCACGGCCATCCGGAATTGAAGTGATGGGCGTTGCCGAGGTTGAAACCGTCCAGCACCAGCCGGCGCCCGTCGTTCTCGAGCCGGGCGGCACCCGACAGGATGGCGTTCTCCGGCTCGTTGTTGCCCCCCTCGACGGTCAGGGTCAGGCGGCCCGCGGCGGGGTCGAAATCCACCTGTCCCCAGTAGTCCCGGTAGGTCTCGAACGGCAGGAAGGTGACCCAGAAGCGGCCGGGCGCCCTGAATTCAAGCTCGCGCACCGGCTCCGACGGCTGCGGGCCGGAGCACGCGATCCCGACCTGGCGCCACAGACCGGTGAGCACCCGTTCTTCGGATTCGTCCGGCGGGGCGTCGGCGGGCGGGCTCGCCGGATCCTCGATGGTGCGGAGGTGGCGGGCGACGGGACCGTCCGGCGCCCGGGCCTCGAGCGTCAGGATTTCGCCGATCCGGACGTCGGGAGAGACAGAAAGGCTCAGGCCGTCGGCCGAAAGCGTCGCGGCGTCCGCCGGGGCGATCCGCCAGTCGACCAGGCAGGAGGCCGGGATGGCGGGCGGGATGAAGCTGGCGGTTCGGGCCAGACCCGAGACGGCTTTCAGGGGCAGGGTCTCGCCCGGGTGAACTGCTTCGGCGTCGACCCAGAACTCCACCGGCTGGAACCGGAACTCCGCGCAGGCTTCCGGAGCGGATTGGGGCGACGGGGCGATGGCCGGCGACGGGGCGGCGCAGCCGGTCAGCGCGAGAGCGAACCCCGCGACGGCGGCGGGCGCGATCGAATGGCGCATCGGATTCTTCCTCCCCGGCCAGTGTGCACGATCCCGGCCGGCGCGCGACCCCACGGCTCCTGACTCTGGAAAGGCCGTCGGGCTTTGCCGCCGGGCCGGGGCCTCTCTATATGGTCGCCTCCCCCAAGCCTTCCGGATTCCCATGGCCCGCATCCTGATCACCTCGGCCCTGCCGTACATCAACGGCGTCAAGCATCTCGGCAATCTGGCCGGGTCGATGCTGCCGGCGGATGTCTGGGCGCGGTTCAAGCGGGCCCAGGGGCATGAGGTGCTCTACATCTGCGCCACCGACGAGCACGGCACGCCGGCCGAGCTGGCCGCCGCCGCGGCGGGTCAGGACGTGCGCACCTATTGCGACGAGCAGCACGAGATCCAGAAGGCGGCGGGCGAGGCCTTCGGCCTCAGCTACGACTGGTTCGGCCGCTCATCCAACCCGCCCAATCATCGCCTGACCCAGCATTTCGCCGAGGTGCTGGAGCAGAACGGCCTGATCGAGGAGCGGGTCGACCGGATGATCTATTCGGTCGACGACGCCCGCTTCCTGCCCGACCGCTATGTCGAGGGCACCTGTCCGCACTGCGCCCACGTCGGCGCGCGCGGCGACCAGTGCGACAACTGCGGGCGGCTGCTCGACCCGACCGACCTGATCGACCCGTATTCGGCGGTGTCGGGGTCGCGGAACCTCGAGGTGCGCGACACCCGCCACCTGTATCTGCTGCAGACGAAGCTGGAGCCGCGCATCCGCGACTGGATCGCGACCAGGACCGACTGGCAGACGCTGGCGAAATCCATCGCCCTGAAACACCTCGACGAGGGTCTGATCGACCGCGGCGTCACCCGCGACCTGAAGTGGGGCGTGCCGGTGGTGGGGCCCGACGGCGGACCGCGCCCGGGCATGGAGGGCAAGGTCTTCTATGTCTGGTTCGACGCCCCGATCGAATATATCGGCGCCACGGAGGAATGGGCCGAGGCGACCGGAAACACCTGGCGCGACTGGTGGCGCACCGACGAGGGCGCGGACGACGTCCGCTACGTCCAGTTCATGGGCAAGGACAATGTCGCCTTCCACACCGTCAGCTTCCCGGCGACCATCCTCGGCTCGGGCGAGCCGTGGAAGACGGTCGATACGCTGAAGGCCTTCAACTGGCTGAACTGGTACGGCGGCAAATTCTCGACGAGCCAGAAGCGCGGCGTGTTCATGGACCAGGCGCTGGAGCTGCTGCCTGCCGACTACTGGCGCTGGCATCTGACGGCCTATGGGCCGGAGGGCTCGGACGCCGCCTTCACCTGGGAGCAGTTCCAGTCGACGACCAACAAGGACCTGGCCGATGTGCTGGGCAATTTCGTCAACCGCATCGTCAAGTTCGCCGAGAGCAAGTTCGACGGCGTCGTGCCGGACGGCGGCGAGCCGGGGCCGCTGGAGACGAATCTGGAAGCCGACCTGCGCGCCGGCATCGCCGAGGCGACCACCGCCTTCGAGGCCATGGAGTTCCGCAAGGCCTGCCAGGCCCTGCGCGCCGTCTGGGTTCTGGGCAATGAATATCTGCAGGAGGCGGCGCCGTGGACCGCCTTCAAGACCGACGTCGACCGCTCCGCCGTCGGGGTGCGCACCGGCCTCAACCTGGTCGCCCTGTTCGCCCGGCTGGCGGCGCCGGTGATGCCGTTCTCGGCGGAGAGGATCGCCGCCTCGGTCGGGGCGACCGACCTGTCGTGGCCGAAGCCGGACGAGGCGCTGCTCGACGCCCTGCCGCGCGGCCGGACGGTGGCGGCGCAGGGGGTGCTGTTCACCAAGATCGAGGACGCCCAGGTGGCGGAATGGAGCGAGCGGTTCGGCGGGGCGGAGGCCTAGGCTCCCGAACGTCGGCGCAACGAGAAAAGGCCCGGATCGCTCCGGGCCTTTTTGCGGTCAGCCGGCGGGCGCCGGCGCGGTTGGCGCCGCCACAGGGTCTGCCGGCGGCGGCTCGGCCGGAACCCCGTGCGCCGGGGCGGCGGTCTCTTCCTCGCCGCGCGTGCCCCGCAGGTGGTGTTCGGCCTCCTCCTCGCCGATGTCGAGGAAGGCGGGGGCGGCGGCGTTGAATTCCTCCATCCGGTCGGTGCGCACGATCACCGAGCGGGCCCCGTCCCAGACCATGTGCAGGGCGACATAGAGCACGATGAGCAGGCCGACGTAGCCGATCCAGCGATGCTTGGTCAGGATGCGGGCGATGAAGGTGGCGGCCACGCCCATCAGGGCGATCGACAGCACCAGGCCGAAGACCATGATCCACGGATGCTCGTGCGCCGCGCCGGCCACCGCCAGCACATTGTCCAGCGACATGGTGATGTCGGCGATCATGATCTGCAGCAGGGCGGCGCCGAAGCTCTTGCGCTTGAGACCCAGCTCTTCGGGCGAGGGGCCCTTGCCGTGCTCGATCTGCATGGCCAGCTCGAGTTCCGCCTCGGCCTCGGCCTGGTCGTGGGTCGCCGACTCGC
>JBGTSL010000154.1:0-5206 GCA_041940325.1 Brevundimonas sp. | reverse complement strand
GAGACCTACGATGTCGGCCTGGACGTCGCCTATGAGGTCGACCTGTTCGGCCGGGTGGGTTCGGGCATCCGCGCCGCCCGCGCCGATGCCGACGCCGCCGCCGCCGCCCTCGACGTGGTGCGCGTCAGCGTCGCGGCCGAGACGGCCCGGGCCTACGCCGACGCCTGCTCGGCCAACGCCCGGATCGCGGTGGCCGAGCGGACCATCGCCCTGCAGGGCGAGACCGCCGAGCTGACCCAACGCCTTCTGGAGACGGGGTCGGGCAACGGTCTGGACGTGGCCCGCGCGCGGTCGGCGCTCGAGAGCAGCCGCGCGACGCTGCCGCCGCTGCGCGCCCAGCGTGACGGGGCCCTGTTCCGGCTGGCGACCCTGACGGGCCGGACGCCGGCGGAAGCGAGCGAGGCCGCACGCGGCTGCGCCCGGCCGCCGCAGCTGACGCGGCCGATCCCGGTCGGCGACGGCGCGGGTCTGCTGGCGCGACGTCCCGACGTGCGACGGGCGGAGCGCAACCTCGCCGCCGCCGCCGCGCGGGTGAATGTGGCGACGGCGGACCTGTATCCGCGCGTCAGCCTGGGCGGTTCGGTCGGCTCGACGGCGCTGGAGGGGGGCGATCTGGGCGACGACGCCAGCTTCCGCTTCTCCGTCGGGCCGCTGATCAGCTGGTCGTTCCCGAACGTTTTCGCCGCGCGCGCCCGTGTCGAACAGGCGAGCGCCGCATCGGACGCCGCGCTGGCGACCTTCGACCAGACCGTGCGGGTCGCGCTGCAGGAAACCGAGACGGCCCTGGCCGACTACGCCAACGAGCTGGACCGCCGCGCCGCGCTGGAGGCCGCGCGGGATCAGGCCGCGACCGCCGCCCGGCTGTCGCGTCTGCGTTTCGACGCCGGCGCCGACAGCTTCCTGTCGGTGCTGGACGCGGAGCGGACGCTGGCGGCGGCCGACGCCCAGCTGGCGGCCTCGGACGCCCTGGTCACCACCTATCAGATCGCCCTGTTCAAGGCGCTGGCGGGGGGCTGGAGCGAGGGCTGACTTCGCACCTGCAACAAGGGGATTGACGCCGCCGGAAGTGTTCGCCACCGTAAGGGCACTCATCAAGACCGGCTGAGGGATAGGCCCTTTGACGCCGGGGCAACCTGTCAGGATCCACCCGATCCTGTCGATGGTGCCAACTCCTGCGGGGCGTCTTCGGAAGCCGCGAGAGATGAGTGAAGGGAACGGCTCCGCGCGCGGGGTCCGGGCGTCTTCACGGGTCTGTCACCGCACGAATTGGTTCGCCCCCTCGGTCTCGCTGAGCGAGATCGGAGCGGACCGTGGCGTCCACAAACCTGACCGGCCAGGACTGGCCAATCGACGAGGCGCCCGGACGCGATGTCCGCGTCGTCATTCCCGGGGATTTCCGGCTGGAGTCCGGCGAGCGGCTGGCCGCCGCCGAGGTGACCGGCCGCCTGCATGGACCGGACGGCGGACCGCTGGTCGTCGTCGCCGGCGGCATCTCCAGCGACCGCTTCGCGGCGCGCTGGTGGTCGTGGGCGGTGCGGCCTGGCGGGCCGGTCGACCTGAGCCGTACGCGGGTGCTGTCCCTCGACCTTCCGCCCGGCCGCGACGCTCCCGGCGTCACCATAACCACCACCGATCAGGCCCGGCTGCTGGCCCTGCTGCTCGACGGCGTCGGCGAGCCGGGGATCGAGGCCTTCGTCGGGGCGTCCTACGGCGGCTGCGTCGGCCTGGCCTTCGCGGCGGCCTTTCCGGAACGGATCGGACAGCTCGTGGCGATCTCGGCCGCGCACCGGAGCCACCCCGCCGCCACCGCCTGGCGCGGGGTGCAGCGGCGACTGCTGGCCTTCGCCCGCGACTGCGGCCGCGAGGCCGAGGGGGTGGCGCTGGCGCGGGAGCTGGCCATGGCGACCTATCGCACCCCCGAGGAATTCGGCCTGCGCTTCGGCCCGACGCCGCCCCGCCGCGCCGGCGGGCCCTATCCGGTCTGCGACTATCTGATCGCCCGCGGCGCGGCCTATGCGGAGGCGACCTCGGCGGCGCGCTGGATCGCCCTGTCGGACTCGCTGGACCGCCACGCCGTGGCGCCGGGCGCGATCCGCTGCCCCCTGACCGTGGTCGGCTTCACTTCAGACCGGCTCGTGCCCGTCGAGGACAGCCGCGAGCTGGCCGCCCGGGCGCCGAACCTGATCCGGCTGGTCGAGGCGCCGTCGGTCTTCGGCCACGACGCCTTCCTGAAGGAACGCGAGCTGGTCGGCCGCGTCCTGCACGACGCCCTCTCCCCGCTTTACGCCAACCCGCATCGCGAGATCGCCGCATGACCGCCCCCGAAGACCTCCGCCCCTGTACGACCGCCGCCCGTCACGGGGTCAACGGCGACCCGACGCACGGCGCGGTGATGCCGCCGATCTATCTGTCGTCGAACTACAGCTTCGACGGGCTGGAGGGGAAGCGGCGCTACGACTACACGCGCTCGGGCAACCCCACCCGGGACGTTCTGGCCGGGACCCTGGCGCAGCTGGAGGGCGGCTGCGGCGCCGTGGTGACGGCGACGGGCATGGCCGCGGTCGATCTGGCCCTGTGCTCGCTGGCGCCCGGAGATCTGCTGATCGCGCCGCATGACCTGTACGGCGGCACCCACCGGCTGCTGTGCGCCCGGGCGAAGCGGGGCCATTTCGAGGTGGCTTTCGTCGACCAGAACGACCGGGCCGCCCTGGACGCCGCCTTCGCGCGCGGGCCCAAGCTGATCCTGATCGAGACCCCGTCGAACCCGTTGATGCGGGTGGTCGACGTGGCCGACGTCTGCGCGCGGGCGCACGCCGTCGGGTGCAAGGCGGCGGTGGACAACACCTTCCTGTCGCCGGCGCTGCAGAACCCGATCGCCCTCGGGGCCGACCTCGTGATCCATTCGACGACCAAATACATCAACGGCCATTCGGACGTGGTCGGCGGCTGCGTGGTGGCCCGCGACCCGGAAGACCTCGAACAGCTGAGCTGGTGGGCCAACTGTCTGGGGGTGACGGGGGCGCCGTTCGACGCCTGGCTGACCCTGCGCGGGGTGCGGACCCTGTTCGCCCGCATCGAGCGGCAGCAGGCGACGGCGGGGCGGATCGCGGAATGGCTGGCCGACCATCCGGCGGTCCGGGCGGTGCATTATCCGGGGCTGGCGAGCCATCCCGGTCACGCGGTGGCGGCGCGCCAGCAGACGGGCTTCGGCGCCATGCTGAGCTTCGAACTGGCCGACCTCGACGCGGTGCGGACGCTGGTCGATCGGCTGTCGGTGTTCACCCTGGCGGAGTCCCTGGGCGGGGTGGAGAGCCTGATCGCCCATCCGGCCCTGATGACCCATGCGGCCATGACGCCGGAGGCGCGGGCGACGGCCGGGATCACCGACGGCCTGCTGCGGCTGTCGATCGGGCTGGAGCATCCCGAGGACCTGCTCGCCGACCTGTCGGCGGCGCTGGCGGCCGTGCCGGTTCCGCGCGCCGCTGAAGCCGCCTGAGGGGGAGACGCCGAGATGACCGCCCTCTCCCTCCGCCTTTCCCTCCCGGCCGCCGACGGCGCCGCCTCCCCCGTCGTCGACGAACCGGTGGCCCTGCTGCAACTCGACCTGGCCGATCCGGCCGCAGCCGCCTCCGCCGTCTACCGCGAGGTGCGGCGCGGGCGGCGGGTGGTCGCCGTCGCCTGCGGCGGGGCCGGGGCTTCCGCCCGTCTCGCCCGCGCCCTCGACGTCATCGGGGTGGACGCCATCCAGCCGGATCCCGGCGCGGGACTGCTGGGGCGGGGCGTGGCGATCGTGGCGGGTCCGGAGACGGCGCCCGCGCGCCCGCGGCCGCGTCCCGTCCGTCCGCTGCGGGTCGCCCTGGCCGGCTGCGGCGTGGTCGGCGGCGGGGTCGCCGCGCGGCTGCTCGGCGACCCGCGCTTCGAGCTGGTCGGGGTGCTGGTGCGCGATCCGGCCAAGGCGCGCGACGTCGCCGTGCCGCCCGGCCTGCTGCTGTCCGATCCGGCCGCCCTGCTGGCGCGCGAACCGGACGGGGTGGTGGAGGTCCTCTCCGACGCCTCGACGGGGCTGGCCCTGATCCGGGCGGCCCTGTCGCGCGGCGTCGACGTGGTCAGCGCCAACAAGCAGGCGGTCGGCGCCGATCTCGCGGCCCTGACCGCGCTGGCGGCGGCGTCGGACGCGCGGCTGCTCTATTCGGCCAGCGTCGGCGGCGGCGCGCCCCTGATCGAGACGGTGCGCCGGGCGCGGGCGCACGGGGCGGTGGTGGCAATCGAGGCGGTCCTGAACGGGACCTGCAACTTCATCTTCAACCGGCTGGCGGAGGGCGGGGCGTTCGAGGCGGCGCTGGAGGCCGCGCGGGCGGCGGGGTTCGCGGAAGCGGATCCGTCCGCGGACCTGACCGGTCTGGACGCGGCGGCCAAGCTGGCCATCCTGGCGCATGAGGCGACCGGCCGGCGCCTGCCGATCGAGGCGATCCCGCGCCAGGCCCTGGCGGCCGGGACGATCCTGCCGGCCGGCAGGGTCCGGCAGGTCGCCCGGCTTGACCTTGTCCGGGGCGAGGCCGCGGTGGCGTTCGAGGCGGTCGAGGACGACCCGCTGTTCGCCGATCTCGCCGACGAGGGCAATGCGCTGCGGGTCGCGACCGCCGACGGGCGGGTGTTCACGGCGCGGGGGCGGGGCGCCGGCCGGGCCCCGACGGCCGAAAGCGTCTGGGCGGACCTGGTGGAGTTGCTGGCGGGTCGCGGGTGAGGTCGCGCAAGGGTCGAAAGACGAGTCAATTCGCTTCACCTGCTTTGGCGCCGTGGGCGCCCGAGGCGGTCGCCGGGACTGCGTCGCGGGAGCGAACTCGTGCAGCCCCCGCCCGGAAGGCGGATCCGCAAGGCGCGCAGCTTGAGCTCCGGGAAGGCGGCGGCGAGTCCTCCGTGGTGCGCGGCCGGCCAGCGGGGTCGCGGGCGCCGTAGACTACTGGACCGCCCACCGGGCCCTCGCCGTGGCCGACGGAGGCGAAACGCGAAGCCCTCGCTCGTCGGGGTCAGGACCCCGGCGGGGGCTGCTGCCCTGAGTCAGTCTGGACCCCACGTTCAAGCCGTTGCGGGATAGGCCGTCGGGACAGTGGACCTGTCGATTACGCTATTGTAGGAGACCCTTATGACCGCGCACCAGACTTCCGATAGCCACTTCGTGGCCGCCCCGGCTCCCCAACGCTCTTTT
>JBGTSL010000153.1:0-5219 GCA_041940325.1 Brevundimonas sp. | reverse complement strand
ACGGCCTGACCATGGAGGAGTGGCTGCGCTACGGCACGCCCGAGTCCCTCAGCTGGTACATGTTCCAGTCGCCGAAGTCGGCCAAGTCCTTGCACTTCAACGTCATTCCACGCGCGATCGACGACTGGATGTCGTTCATCGAGCAGTACAAGACCCAGGAACCGGCCAAGCGGATCGACAACGCCGTCTGGTCGATCCACGCGGGAAATCCGCCCGAGCACACCTCGCCGGTGTCGTTCGCCCTGCTGCTCAACCTTGTCGGCGTCGCCAACGCCTCGTCCAAGGCTCAGCTGTGGGCCTATTTCGCCAAATATCTGCCGGACGCCACGCCGGAGAACGAGCCGCTCCTCGATCAGCTGATGGACCGGGCGCTGAACTACTACGAAGACTTCGTCAAACCGACCAAGTCCTACCGCCTCCCTGACGAGGGGGAGAAGGCGGCGCTGCTCGACCTGGCCGGGCGGCTGAAGGCCCTGCCGGCCGACACCACCGATGGCGAACTGATCCAGGCCGAGGTCTATGCGGTGGGCAAGGCGCATGCCTTCGAGCCGCTGAGGTCCTGGTTCGCGGCTCTCTACGAGGTGCTGCTGGGCGCGTCGCAGGGGCCGCGCTTCGGGTCTTTCGCCGCCATCTACGGGCTGCCGCAGACGATCCAGCTGATCGAGGACGGGGCGAACGGCAAGCTGGCGTCCTGACGACCGGCCCCGCGCGGTAATCTACATGAACCGAATATAACGGCTGGCCTCCGGGAGCCTTCATGCGGGGCCGCGCATTCTGCCTGCCATCGACCAACTCGATGACAGGAGACTGAGCCATGTCGAAGAACAGGATCACCGCCGCCGTCGCCGCCGCCGCCCTGCTGGGCGGCTTGGCCCCGATGGCGCTCCCGACCGCCGCCGCGGCCCAACAGGCCAACGGCATCACCAACTGCGACGCCCCGGGCGGACGCCAGCGCGCCGGCGCCCTGATCGGCGCGGTCATCGGCGGCCTCGCCGGCAGCCAGATTTCGGACAATGAGCGCACCCTTGGCGCCGTGGTCGGCGCGGGCGCCGGCGCCGCCGCCGGTTCATACATCGGCTGCAACCAGCAGCGCGCGCGGGCCTACAGCTCGGACTACGGCTACAGCGCCGACACCTATCGCGCGACCTCGAACCTGCGCATCCGCTCGGGTCCGGGCACCAGCTATCGCCAGGTCGGCAGCCTCTCGGCCGGCCAGCCCTTCACCGCCGTGGGCTCGCAGGGCGAATGGGTCCAGATCGCCGGCGGCGGCTGGGTCAACGCCCACTACGTCAGCCGCTAACGACGCTCGACGACACGGAGAGGCCGCCCGCGAGGGCGGCCTTTTTCGTGGGCGCTACTGGCTGACCCAGAGAATCCGGCCCATCCAGACGATGTCCTTGCGGGGCACCGTCCGGGGCTCATAGGCCGGATTGATCGAGGTCAGGGTGACCGCCTTCGCGGTCAGGCCCGCGACTTCCTTGGCCAGGGTCTCGCCCCCCGTGGTGCGCACCACCACTCGGTCGCCCTTGCGCACGTCGCACACCTCGCGGTCGACGATGATGCGGTCGCCCTCGCGATAGACCGGGGCCATGGAGTCGCCGGTGACGCGCAGGCTCAGCAGGGACTCCTTCGGGCGCGGCAGTTCGGTCTGCTCCCAGCCGTCGCCGACGGGCAGGCCGGCGTCGTCGAAGAAGCCGTCCTGACCGGCCTGGGCCATGCCCAGCATCGGCACAGTCGAGGCGCGCTCCGGCGCGTCCCGGGCCAGATCGGCGAATTCGCCCAGCGACAGGCCGGTGGCGTGCAGGATCCGCGTCAGGCTCTCGGTCGAGGGCCAGCGGGGGCGCGGCGGATCGCCCGGACCGAACCGCTTCGACGGATTGAAACTGGTCGCATCCAGCCCGGCCCGCCGCGCAAGGGCCGAGGCGCTGATCCCCTCGCGCCGCGCCAGGCCGTCGATCGCCTTCCAGAGCTGGGCGTGGGACAGGGGCATGAGGGCAGGGCGTCCGCGACGGCCCGAACGGCCGATTCGGCTTGAGCCTACTCCACCGCAATAGGAATATCCACCTAACTCGTCCTCGCGGCTAATCCAGTCCCAGCGCCCGGCGGTCCCGCCAGGCCTGGAGGACGCCGACGGCGAGGACGAGGAGGATGGCGTAGCTGGCGAGGTTGACGACGGCGTAGAAGGCCGCGATCGGCGGGCGGATGTCCATCGTCGGCAGGACGTGGCTCATGACCACCACCGCCTGCAACGCGCTGGCCCAGATGGGCCAGGATCGGCGGCTCTTCCACGCCACGCCGGCGTAGGCCGCCAGCACGACCGCCTCGATGACCATCAGCCCCCATTGGGGGCCGTAAAGCTGGCTGTCGTTCTGGACCAGGAGGGTGGCCAGCGACCCCAGCGCATAGACGCCGGCCCCGACCCGTTCGGGCTCGTCACCCTTCAGAAAGGCGAAGGCGACGACGATAACGCCGACCGCCGCGCCGATCTGGGAATAGAGGGTGTCGAACAAAGTGTTTCCCCCGAAGCGGAGCACGTCGATCGCGCTAGCCGGGTGCCTAATGCAGGCCGGCGGCGCGGCGCTCCTGCCAAGCCCAGAAGGTGCCGACCGCCAATGCTATCAGAATAGCGTAGTTGGACAGGTTGTTCATTGCCGCAAAAGCAAAAAAGGCGTTCGTTGACGCCTTGAGGTCGATCACCATGAGGATATGGCCGGTAACGATCAGAGCCTGGAACGCTGAGGCCCAGATGGGCCATGCTCGGCGGCTTTGCCAGGCGAGCCCGATGAAGACCGCGAACTGGACGACGTCTAGCGCCATCCGTCCCCACAAAGGTCCTTCGTAATTCGGATCGACCGGAATAATCCCTCCGGCGAGAGCAATGAGAGCGTAGGTCGCTGCACCGACACGCTCGGGTTCGTCGCCTTTGATAAAGGCGAAACCAACTACGACAACCGCGATAGCGACTATGATCTGAGCGTAGATTGTCTGAAACACAGAATCGCCCCCATGCGGCAAGCATGGGGGCGACAATGCCTGAAGTTACCGGCCCGGGAAACGTGCGGTAGCCGATATTACATCGAATTAAACTGCGCGGAGACGGTGCTCGCTCTTGGGGGTGTCGGGCTTGTCGATGGGACCCAGATAAACACCATAACCCAGACGGCGATGATCTTTCGCCAACTCGTTGTGGCACTCGACGACGGCCTGGCGCGCGGCGCTGAGGCTGGCGATCGCTTCGAGCGCCTTGGCTTGGGCGTCAGCGCCGGCGATGGCCGAGATGTTGAGCTGGGTCCGCGCGCCGATCATGGACTGCACCAGGGTCGTAGCCCGCGTGATGGCCTCATCAACGGATTGTTCCGTCGCATACAGATCGTCAGCGACGCTGGCGATGACTTGAGCCTTATCCATGAAAGCCTCCAAACTGAAATAGTAAACGAAGCCTTAACACAGGCCGCCAATACTTGGTAGGGATTTGTTGACCATGTCCGGACCTGTGTCGCCTTCCGGACACACCGCGCCGCCGACCGGGGGCGTATCGCCCGGCTTGTCGACCGGCCCGACCGCCAGCGCCTCGAGTCCGAGCCTTCGCGCCAGGGCCGCGAGGGTGTTGTGGGTCTGGACCAGATGGCCGCGCGCCTCGGCCAGGGCGCTGACCGTGGCCGCAGCCCCGGTGAAGGCGCGCTGGCCGGCGACCGCCGACAGCCAGGCCTCCGTGCGCGCGGCCGGCAGGGCGGCCGCGAGGGCGGCGGTTTCCGCCATCGCCCGGTCGATGGCCGCTTCGGCCGTGTAGAGACGGGCCGCCAGGGCCTCGCCGATACTTTGTCTCGTCATGGTTTCCTCCCGCGATTAACCAACGCGTAGAGGAAGCAATCGGGCGTTACAACAACCTACAACTAGAGGTCGTGTTCGGCCACGAGGAAATGGGCCGTCAGCGAGGCGATCGGCTGGGCCTCGTCCTCCTGCCAGGCCTCGGCCAGCACGTGTGCGACCCGCCGTCCGGCCTTGCTGATCCGGGCGCGGGCATGGACGTCCACGGGCCGGCCAGAACGCAGATAGGCCACTGTCACATTGATTGGCCGGGGCAGTCGCAGGCGGGGCCACGTCAGGGCGACCTGGGCGACGGCCGTCAACTCCAGCAGTGCCGCGGTGGAGCCGCCATGCAGCGCCGGCAGCATCGGATTGCCGATCAGGCGGTCGGCGAACGGCATGGTCACGGTCAGAATGTCGCCGTCCTGCCGGGATTCCAGCCCGAGGAAGCGGGCGTAGGGCACGCGATCCAGCAGGGCGTTCACCGGGCCGCCTCCGCCTCGCGGGCGCCGCGGGCGCTCAGCACATAGGTGGCCTGGGCCGCGGCCACCGGGTCGTCGGGCCCGTCCTCGAAGGCCCACGCCCGGACGAAGGCGATCGACCGGGTCAGACGATAGCAGCGGGCCTCGGCGATCAGATCCCGCCGCGGTTCGGCGGCGCGCATGTAGTCGACGCGCAGATCCAGCGTGGCGATCGGCTCGAACCGGTCCAGGGCGATCCATACCGCCAGCCCGCCGACGTGGTCGAGCAGGGCGGTGACCAGGCCGCCGGCCAGCACGCCGGTATCCGGGTCGCCGACGAGGTCCTCGCGCCACGGCACGCGGATTCGCACCCGGTCGCCCTCCAGGCGGTCGAAGACAAAGCCCAGGGCGTGCGTGTGGGCCGCGCCGGAGGCCAGCTGGGGCAGCAGGGAGACGAGCGTCGAGGAGGCCATGTGCTGCTATCGCCCCGGGGTGGGCGTCGACGCAAGCGCCGCTCGCGCGTTCCCCAATCCTCGCCGGGAGCCCATATGCGATCCATGATCCGTTTCGAGGACCTGCTCAGGCCGACTCCGGCCGGCCTGTACTGCCCGCCGGGCGACTTCTACGTCGACCCGGTGCGGCCGGTCGACCGGGCGGTGGTCACCCACGGCCATTCCGACCACGCCCGCGCCGGCCACGGCGCGGTGCTGGCCACCCCGCAGACCCTGGCCGTCATGGCCGAGCGCTACGGCGCGGACTTCGCGGCGCGCGAACAGCCGGTCGCCTATGGAGAGACGGCCTCGCACAATGGCGTGGAGGTCGCCCTGGTCCCCGCCGGACATGTGCTGGGCTCGGCCCAGGCCGTGATCCGCTGGAAGGGCGTCACCATGGTGGTCTCGGGCGATTACAAGCGCCGTCGGGATCCGACCTGCGTCCCCTTCGAGCCGGTGC
>JBGTSL010000152.1:0-5241 GCA_041940325.1 Brevundimonas sp. | reverse complement strand
CTGAACGCCCTGCGCCTGCGGGTTCTCGGCAAGCGCGACGCCCGCGACCGCGGCTGACCGCCGGCCCGATCCGCTCTCGCCTCCGCCGATGTTCGGCGCCATCCTGCAGCCTGGAGCATCGGCTCCCTCGACCCACCAGGAATCCGTCATGTCCCTTCGCCTCATCCTCGCCGCCTCGGCCGTTCTCGCCTTCGCCGCCCCCGCCGTCGCCCAGCAGGCCCCCGCGGCCCCGCCCGCCGCCGAAGCGGTCGATCCGGCCGAGGCCGCGCTGGAAGCCCGGGCCGAGGCCTTCGGGGCCCGCATGGAGCTCATGGCCGGAGAGATGCAGGCCGCCCTCGCCGAGGGCGGGGATGCGGCCGCGACCGGGGCCGCCCTCGACGCCATCGAGGCCCGGTACCAGCCCGAGGCCGACGCCTTCGCCGACGAGCTGAAGGCCTTCCTCGAGGCCCAGACGGCCAACGCCGCCACCGAGGAAGAGCGGGCCCAGGCCGCCTCGGGCCTCGCCGCCGCCGTGCCGGTGATCCAGGGTCTGCCCGCCATGGTCCGCGGCCAGGTCGAACAGGCCGCCGCCGCCGCCGCGGCGGCCCCGGCCGCGCCCCAGTAACCCTCTGACTGGCAAGGCGGCGGGCTCCCCGTCCGCCGCCTTACCGCGATTTCACTTGAGGCCGGACGGCGTTCGGCGGATTTTGCGCGGGTCCCTTCAGGAGCCCCCCGCCATGATCAAGGCCCTTTCCCTCGCCGCCGCCCTCGCCGTCCTGCCGCTCTCGGCCGCCGCCGCCGGTCCGCAGGACGCCGATCCCGCCGAGGCCGCGGCCTCGGCCGAAGCCGCCATCGAGGCGGCCGCCGAGCGCTTCGAGGCGCGCATGGAGGAGTTCGGCGAACGCGCCGAGGCCGTCGGCGCCGACGAGAGCCTGACCGAAGATCAGCGCGAGGCCCGCGTCGCCGCCCTGTGGGGCGACTATGCGCCGGATGTCCGGGCCTTTACGGCCGTCGTCACCGAGCATGCCGCGACCATCGCCGGCCAGGCCCTGGCCGAGGTCGACATCGAGGCCCTGGTCGCCGAGGCGATGGCCCAGGTCGACCTGTCCGGAGCCCTGGCCATGGCCGGCGGCATGGCCGCCAACGGCTCGTGGGCGTCGGGCGATCCCGAGCACATGGCCACCTACGGTCTGATGGTCGACTACGCCCTCGGCGGGGCCATGGACGAGGTCGACGCGGCGATGGCCGAGGTCGACGCCGCCACGGCGGAGATCGCCGTGCCGGAGACGCCCGCGCCCGCCGCCAACTGATCCCGCTTGACCGGGCCCGCCGCTGACGCGACACGGCGGCCATGTCCGGCCTGCCCGTCGATCCGCACCTCTATCTGACCTTCCTCGGGGTCATGGCCGTGATGGCCGTGACGCCGGGGCCGGCCAATCTGTTCTCGGTCGCCAACGGGGTCCAGCGCGGCCCGGCCGGGGCTCTCGCCGGCGTGGCCGGGATGAACGCCGCCACCCTGGTCTGGTTCGCCGCCGCCGCCCTCGGCCTCGGCGCCCTGGTCGTCGCCTTCCCCGAGGCCTTCCGGCTGATCTCGATCGGCGGCGCCCTCTATGTCGCCTGGCTGGGCGTCAACGCCCTGAGGGGCGCGTTCCGCACCGCCGCCGACCCCGACGCCCCGACGATCCGCCTCGGCCGCAGCGCGATGGCGGACGGCTTCATGGTCCAGATCGCCAATCCCAAGGCGGTGCTGTTCTTCACCGCCGTCCTGCCGCCCTTCCTCGACGTGAACCGCCCCGCGGCGCCCCAGCTGGCCCTGTTCGCCCTCGCCACCGTCGGCATGGACGTGATCAGCATGTCCGCCTACGGTCTGGGCGGGGCGGCGCTGGCCCGGCGCATGTCCGAGCCCCGCTTCCGCCGCGCCTTCGCCCTCGTGACCGGAGCCCTCCTGCTCGCGGCGGCGGCGCTGATTGTTTCGAGATTATAAGGGTTTGTCGGACGGCGGAACCGCGTTGTTCATGTGCCGTTCAGCAGCCGTGGCGCATTTTGGGCCGAAAAGGAGAATTCCGATGAAGACCCGCCTCCTCAAGCCCGCCCTGCTGGCCGTCTCCGCGGCGGCGCTCGCCCTGTCCGCCTGCGCCACGGCGACGCCCTACGGCCCGGCCGGCTACGGAACCCGCTACGGCTATTCCGACCAGCGCATCGACGCCGACCGCTTCCGCGTCGCCTTCGCCGGCAACTCCGTGACCTCGCGCGAGCAGGTCGAGATGAGCCTGCTGCTGCGCGCCGCCGAGGTGACGCTGGAGAGCGGCCACGACTGGTTCGCCACCGTCAACCGCGCCACCGACCGCGATGTGCGCTATTCGCCGACGCCCAGCGCCCTCTACTATGACCGCTACAGCCCCTACTGGGGTCCGTCGTGGCGCTACTACCGCCGCGGCTACTGGAGCCCGTGGTACGATCCGTTCGGCCCGGACATGGATTTCCGCGAGATCGACCGCTACGAGGCGACCGCCGAGATCGTCGTCGGCCGCGGGCCCAAGCCGGCCGGCGATCCCAACGCCTTCGACGCCCGCGAAGTGGTCCAGAACCTCGGCCCCCGCGTGCCGCGGGCGATGTAGAACCAGGTCGTAGGGCTTAGGAATTAGGAATTAGGGCAGCAAATCTCCCTAAGCCCTAAGCCCTAAGCCCTAAGCCCTAAGCCCTAAGCCCTAAGCCCTAAGCCCTAAGCCCTCATCTATCCCAGCCTCGGCGCCTTCAGCTTCCGCTTGTTCGCATGCGTCTCGGGCGCCGCGCCCAGCGCCTCGGGCAGCTCGCCCTTGAAATAGAACCGCTGCCACGCCTCCTTGGCCGCGTCCGGATCGCCCGAGGCCAGCCGCTTGTTGAAGTCGGTGCGCTGGCGGTTCCAGGCCTCGAACTGCCCCTGCATCACCGGATTGGAGTCCAGCCGGCGGATCACCGGCTGGAACTGCTCGGCCTTGCGGTGCTCGATCGGGGTGATGAAGCAGAACGGCTCGCCGCGCTCGAACTTGACCCGGCCCGGCCGCGTGAACAGCCAGTTCATGGTGAAGGGAAACGGCAGCCAGTCGGTCTCGATCAGCCCGGTCAGCGGCGCGATCCCGTCCTTGATGTGATTGGGCGCCCCTGTCGCCAGCAGCCCCCAGCCCGGCGGCGTGCGGAACAGGTACTGCGGATGCATGGTCATCACCCCGCGCGAGAAATGCGAGGTGACGATGTGGTGCAGGTTCGGCGCGTGCCGGTCGGCGGTGATGACGATGTCGTTCTGGCTCGGCCCCCCGTTCCACTCGGCCGTGAAGCTGATCGGGCACAGGATCTCCCAGCCCGTCGTATTGGCCATGTTCAGCGGCAGGCAGCGGTACGGATGGCGGCTGGCGAAGGCGTCCATCCAGTCGCGTTCCAGCCGGCCGGGGACCAGGTCGCACGGCTGGTCCGACATCGGATAGCATTCCAGTTCCACGGCGGCGCTCCGGAGGGTATCGGGGATGGTCCCTATCCCTAGCGGCGCCTCATGACGCAAGACAAGCCGAACGCCCCCGAACCCGCCTTCGACCGCGCCCGCCTGCTGGCGTGGATGGCGGAACACGGCGTCACGCAGACCACGGTCGATCACCCGGCGGTGTTCCGCGTCGAGGAGGGTCTGGAGATCAAGGCCGCCATGCCCGGCGCCCACACCAAGAACCTGTTCCTCAAGGATCATAGGGGCCGGCTGTGGCTGATCTCCGCCCGTCAGGACACGGTCATCGACCTCAAGCGGGCCGACCAATGGATCGGCTCGGCCCGCCTGTCCTTCGGCAACGAGGCCCTGCTGTGGGAAACCCTCGGCGTCCGCCCCGGCTCGGTCACCGCCCTCGGCCTGATCAACGACCCGGAGCAGCGCGTGACCTTCGTCCTCGACCAGGCCCTGTGGGACGCCGCTGTCGTCAACTTCCACCCCCTGACCAACACGGCGACGACGGCGCTGACGCAGGCCGACTTCCGGCGCTTCCTGACGCTGATCGGGCGCGAGCCGATGGTGGTGGATTTCGCTGGGCTCGCCGGCTGAACCCCACCCCGCCGTCATCCTCGGACTTGATCCGAGGATCAGAGGCGAGAGGCGGGCTGTGCGCCGGTGCCGGCCCCGCGACCGCGACCGTGAACCGCTCGACGGAGCACCGGACGGTCTGATCCTCGGATCAAGTCCGAGGATGACGAGGAGAGAATGGCCAGTAAGCGGACTCTTCAGATAGGCAAACGACCGCTCCCGACCCTTAGCGGACGTCACCGCTGCTAGGCGGTGACTTGGACCAGCAGCTATCCAGGCTGGCGGAAGTCGCGCGGTGCCAATCAGCCAGAGGACTGTCGTCGTTCCCACCGAAAGTCAGATTGCCCGCCGCCTCATTCCAAGCCGCATAGCCAAAGCTCAAGTGATAGAGCACGCCATCGTAAACCGGCGGCGGCGGCGGAGTGGCGCGGAATCGTCCGGGGATTGAGATGGATGGCGACGGCATCGCTTCCATACTGGCGATTACGTCGACCAGAGGCTCACACCTCGTGGTATCGGTCCAAAGGACGCCGGCGCTCGGATCAGCACGTCGTACTGCATAGTGGCTTGCCCGCCCATTCCCGCCCACGCCCGATGGCGTCGAGAAGAAATAAAAGGACCAGTCTTCTGTCGGACTGCCGAAAGCTCCTCGAACGGAGAGCTCAGCAAACTGCCTGCCGCGTAGGAATTCTTCCCCGGTGGCCGACTGCGAGTGCGCGGGGCTGATTGCCAATACTGAAAGTATGGCCGTCGCGGCAATTGCTGGCTCGATCAACACAGTCCCTCGCGCCCTTATTGCGTGGCGGTCAGCCTACCAGCTTCCTCGTCTATGTCTGCTTTACCACTCATGGTCGCCATTTCGGACGACCGGTTCCGGCGCCCCCTGCTCCTCCCAAGCCGTGATCGATTTCCGCGGCCGGCTCTGACCTCCCCGGTTCAATCCGCCGCCGGACAGTGCTAGACGCGCGGCGCCCCCCCGGAACCCCAGCCTCACGGATCGCCGCCATGCCCGCCGCTCCCGACTTTCCCCCCGCGCCCGACCGCGTGGCGCCGAGGCGCGCGCTGATCTCGCTGAGCGACAAGACCGGGCTGGAGGACGCCGCCCGCGCCCTGCACGACCTCGGCGTCGAACTGGTCTCGACCGGCGGCACCCGGGCGGCCATCGCCGGCTTCGGCCTGCCGGTGAAGGACGTCGCCGACCTGACCGGCTTCCCCGAGATGAT
>JBGTSL010000151.1:0-5249 GCA_041940325.1 Brevundimonas sp. | reverse complement strand
GTGATGCGACAGTCGTGCGCCAACCGGGCTTCGTCGAATCCGCTGATGAGAAACGCCACGTCACGCTTCGACGCGCCGTTGCTGTTCCTGGCTCCCTCGGGAAAATTGTTGGAGGCCGAGACATTCGTGGCGCTGCAGCGGACGGGCCCCGCGCCTGCCCGGCTTGTCAGGAATACCGCCCGGCGACAATCCACAATGACGGGGCTGACGAAGTGGCAATCCTCGCCGCCGTGGGTATCCAGGACGGCCCAGGTCGGACAGTTCCTGAACAGGCCGCCGTACCAGACGCAGTTGCGCGAAGGCGGATAACGGATGTGGTCGGTTTCGTTGTCGGCGCAGGACCACGAGATGGCCATGGCCTCCAGGTCCCCGGTTTCAGTCTCGCCGGTGAACGTGTCGAAATATCCGCCTTCGCCCCTGAAATTCCTCGATCCCTGGGTGATGATCCCGCCGTAGCCGCAGTTGGTGATCCTCGGATTCACGACGCGTGTTCCGTCATCGTAGAGCGGCTGGATGGCCAGATAGCCGAAACTGTCCCACGAACAGTCAATCAGCTGAATGCCGGAGACAAATGTCGGGCCGACCCCTGGGCCGTTGACGACGCCGGAGAACACGACGCCCCGGGAACTCGCGTGGTAGCTTGACGACGGCCCTTTGAAACGGAGGCCGCGCACCACGCATCCCCCGCTCAGCGTCAGCAGAGAGATGTTGGCGTCCGTGCTGAGCGTCGCGTCATAGCCGACGATTTCCAGCCCCGCGGGAGCGGTGAGGCCGGTCACGCATCGGTAGGTCCTGCCTGGACTCAGGATCAGCGGAACCTGCGCCGCCGTCGCTGCGGTCATGGCGGCCGAGAGCGCCGCCGCGTCGTCGGTCAAGCCGTCGCCAACGGCCCCGAACGGTTCCGGCCGCAGCCCGGACTCCGGCATCCCCTTCAAGCTGCTTGTGGCGGGGCTCATCGGGCCCAGAACGCCGCCGCCCAGCGCGAGCAAGCCCCAATTGAGAAGAAGACGTCGTTGCACGGTGAGGTGTATCGCTGCAGAGGGCGACAATGGCCTTCTCGCCCTATCGTGCGTCGCACGAAGGCGTCAGTCCACGCCAACTTGTACGGCAGCACGGGCTATCGGAGAAAGTCCGACGGCGAAGTGAACCTTTTCCAGCTGGCGCAGCCGGGCCTTCATCCCGCCCCCGCTTGACTTCCCCCTTGAGTCGGGGCCTAGGTCGCGGCGCTCTCGCGGGAGAGATCGGGGTCGTTTCGGCGGCTTCGGAGCCGAAGGCGCAACCGCCCCGGAAACGCTCAGGCAAACGGACCGCGAGGACATACGGACGCTGGAAAGTCGCTCTCGGGAGCGCGCCGACGGAGCAAGGCCTGCCGGGTCCCCGGCGGCCGGAATCTCTCAGGCTTCAGGACAGCGGGGGCGCGAGGACGGCGGAGCTATCCGCTTCAACACGCGACCACGAAAGTCTGACCATGACCGACGAGACCCTGAAGACCACGCCTCTGAACGCCGCGCACCGCGCGCTGGGCGCCCGCATGGTCGGCTTCGGCGGCTATGACATGCCGGTGCAGTACGAGGGCGTGCTGGCCGAGCATCGCTGGACCCGCGAACACGCCGGCCTGTTCGACGTCTCGCACATGGGCCAGTGCAAGATCACCGGCGAGGACGCCGTCGCCCAGTTCGAGCGCTTCGTGCCCGGCGACTATGCGGTGCTGAAGGCCGGGCGGCAGAAATACAGCCTGCTGCTCAACGCCGGCGGCGGCATCATGGACGACCTGATGGCCGGCAAGCCCGATCACGACGGCCTGTATGTGGTGGTCAACGCCGGCAACAAGGACGCCGACTTCGCCTTCCTGAAGGCCAATCTGGCGGGCGACGCGACGCTGAAGGTGCTGGACGACCGGGCGCTCATCGCCATCCAGGGGCCGGAGGCGGCCGAGGTCATGGCCGCGCACGAGCCTCTGCTGGCCGAGATGGGCTTCATGGACTGCGCCCGGCTGATGCTGTTCGGGGTCGACTGCTACGTGTCGCGTTCGGGCTACACCGGCGAGGACGGCTACGAGATCTCGGTCCCCGCGGACCAGGCCGAACGCATCTGGACCGAGATCCTGAAGGACGCCCGGGTCAAGCCGATCGGCCTCGGCGCCCGCGACAGCCTGCGCCTCGAGGCCGGCCTGCCGCTGCACGGCCACGACATCGACGCCACGACCTCGCCGGTCGAGGGGGCCCTGACCTTCGCCTTGTCGAAGTCGCGCAAGGAGCGGGCCGACTTCAACGGCGCCGACCGCATCCTGAAGGAGCTGGCCGAGGGGCCGTCGCGGGTCCGTGTCGGTCTGAGCGTCAAGGAAGGCGCCCCGGCCCGCGAGGGCGCGGAGATCGCCGACCTGGACGGCGCGGTCATCGGCACGGTCACCTCGGGCGGCCCCTCTCCGACGCTGGGCCGCAACATCGCCATGGGCTATGTGCCGCCGGAGTATTCCGACCTGGGTACGGAGCTGAAGGTCCTCGTGCGCGGCAGGCCCGCCGCCGCCGAGGTCGTGGCCATGCCCTTCGTCGCCCAACGCTATTACAGGAAGCCGAAGTCCTAACCGCCGTCACCCTCGGACTTGATCCGAGGGCCAGATTATCCGTCGCACGGTCATGGCCGTGTTCCGCTAGTCAGCCCCGCCCAACGTCTGATCCTCGGGTCAAGCCCGAGGATGACGAGAAGAGAGAACCGAAGATGCATTTCACCAAGGATCACGAGTGGGTTCGCCTCGACGGCGACGTCGCCACCGTCGGCATTTCGAAGCACGCCGCCGAGGCCCTGGGCGACGTGGTGTTCGTCGAGACGCCCGAAGCCGGCAAGACCGTCGCCAAGGGCGACAGCTTCGCCGTGGTCGAGAGCGTCAAGGCGGCCTCGGACGTCTACGCTCCGGTCTCGGGCGAGGTGATCGAGGGCAATTCCGCCCTCGCCTCGGCCCCCGAGACGGTCAACGCCGACCCGGAAGGCGACGGCTGGTTCGCCAGGATCAAGGTGTCCGACGCCTCGCAGCTGGACGCCCTGATGGACCGCGCCGCCTACGACGCCTTCCTCGCCACCCTCTAGGCCCCTTCCCTCCCGCACGGATCTCCCCGCCATGCGCTACCTCCCCCTGACGCCCGACGACCGGTCGGCCATGCTGGCCGCCATCGGGGCCAAGACGATCGACGACCTGTTCGTGGACGTGCCCGAGGCGGCGCGGCGCGAGGGCTTCGTCGACCTGCCGCGCGTGGCGGGCGAGCTGGAGGTCGAGCGGACGCTGGGCGCCATGGCGGCGAGGAACACGGCGGCCGGGTCGGTTCCGTTCTTCTGCGGAGCCGGGGCCTATCGTCACCATGTGCCGGCGACGGTGGATCATGTGATTCAGCGGTCCGAGTTCCTGACCAGCTACACGCCCTACCAGCCGGAAATCGCCCAGGGCACGCTGCAGTATCTGTACGAGTTCCAGACCCAGGTCGCGAACCTGACCGGCATGCCGGTGGCCAACGCCAGCCTCTATGACGGCTCGACCGCCATGGCCGAGGGGGTGCTGATGGCGACGCGGGTCACCCGCCGCAACAAGGCGGTGATCTCGGGCGGGGTGCATCCGCACTATGTCGCCGCGACCGAGACCGTGGTCCACGCCGTCGGCGTCGAGACCCAGGTGCTGGCCGCCGCGGTCGACGCCGAGGCCGCCGTGATCGACCAGATCGGACCGGACACCGCCTGCGTCGTGGTCCAGACCCCCAACGTGTTCGGCACGGCGACGGACGTGACGAAGATCGCCGAGACCGCCCACGCCGCCGGGGCCCTGCTGATCGTGGTGGTGACCGAGGCCGTGTCGATGGGCCTGCTGAAGTCGCCGGGCGAGATGGGGGCGGACATCGTCGCCGCCGAGGGCCAGTCGATCGGCAACGCGCTGAATTTCGGCGGCCCCTACGTCGGCCTGTTCGCCTGCCGCGAAAAGCTGATCCGCCAGATGCCCGGCCGCCTGACCGGCGAGACCGTGGACGCCGACGGCGAGCGCGGCTTCGTCCTGACCCTGTCCACGCGCGAGCAGCATATTCGCCGCGACAAGGCGACGTCGAACATCTGCACCAACTCGGGCCTGTGCACCCTGGCTTTCACCATCCACATGAGCCTGCTGGGCGAGACGGGGCTGCGGCGGATGGCGCTGCTGAACCACGAGACGGCGGTGGCGACGCGCGATGCGCTGGCGAGCATTCCCGGCGTCGAGGTCCTGACCCCGCGCTTCTTCAACGAGTTCGCGGTCAGGCTGCCGAAGAACGCGACCGAAGTGGTCGACGCCCTCGCGAAGAAGGGCGTGCTGGCGGGCGTGCCCTACGGCCGCCTCGCCCCCGCCGCCGGCATGGACGACGTCCTGCTGGTCGCCGCCACCGAGACCACGACCGAGGCGCATATCGCCGCCCTGAAGACCGCGCTGGCGGAGGTTCTGTAATGAGCACCATGAACACCGTCGGCCGTCCGACCACCCCGAACAAGGTCGAGACCAAGCCCGCCACCCTGACCGGCGGGCGCGGCCTGCTGCAGGACGAGCACCTGATCTTCGAGAGCGACGGCTGGGGCAAGACCGGCGTCGACCTGCCGGAGCCGAAGGGGACCGGGTCTGATCTGGGCGATCTGGTGCGCAAGGATCCGATCGGCCTGCCGGGGCTCAGCGAGCCCGAGGCGATGCGCCACTATGTGCGGCTGAGCCAGAAGAACCACGCCATCGACCTGGCCATCTATCCGCTGGGCTCGTGCACGATGAAGCACAACCCGCGTCTGAACGAGAAGATGGCGCGCCTGCCGGGCTTCTCGGACATCCACCCGCTGCAGCCGCAGTCGACGGTGCAGGGCGCGCTGGAGCTGATGGACACGCTCAGCCACTGGCTGACCACCCTGACCGGCATGCCGGCGGTGGCCCTGTCGCCGAAGGCGGGCGCTCACGGCGAACTGTGCGGCCTGATGGCCATCCGCGCCGCCCACCGCGCTGCCGGACACGGCCTGCGCTCGGACAAGCCGCGCAACAAGGTGCTGGTGCCCACCAGCGCCCACGGCACCAATCCGGCCACCGCCGCCTTCGTGGGCTACACCGTGGTCGAGATCGCGCAGACTGAAGACGGTCGGGTCGATCTGGCGGACCTGGAGGCCAAGCTGGGTGACGACGTCGCGGCCATCATGGTCACCAATCCCAACACCTGTGGCCTGTTCGAGCGCGATATCCTGGAGATCAGCCGCCTGACGCACGA
>JBGTSL010000150.1:0-5258 GCA_041940325.1 Brevundimonas sp. | reverse complement strand
AAGACGCCCAGCTCGACCTGGTTGGGCTCGCGCCCCAGCCGGTCGAGAACGACCTGATATTCATTCGGGGCCAGGCCGTATTCGGCGGCCAGTTCGGCCATGGTCTTCTGCGGAGCGCTCATGGCCGCGCCTTCTAGCCGCAGAAGGGGCGGCTGTCAGCCGTCGCCGACGGAACATCGGCGCCGGCCCGTCATTGTGTCCGGCGAAGCCAACGGAGGCCGCCATGACCGACCAACCCATCGACCCAGCCGCCACGCCGCAGGACCCGGACGCACCGGAGATCGCCGCCGACGACGCCGGAGCCAGCGCCGCGGCCGAACGCGCCTCGAAACAGGCGGCGAACGATGACGGCGAAGACGGGGAGGGGATCTGATGACGCGCACGCCCGCCGAAACCGCGCCGACCCATCCCGATCACCAGCAGATGGACCGGTCCAACGATCCGGAGATCACCCAGGCGATGGATGAGGCCGCGCCCGAAGTCGCCATGGGCAGCCGCCGCCAGCGTCTGACCGGCTCGGCGACGGGCGTCGGCAGCGTCGGCTTCGACGAAAAGGGGGCCTTCGATGTCGGCGACCCCGACCACCTCCCTCCGGCCCCCTCCGACGCGGGCTAATCGGACGCCCGCTCGGCTCCGGGCCGCAGCCGGAAGGTCAGGATCACCGCCCCGACCAGCACCGCCACGGCCGCCGCCAGGGCGACATAGGCCAGCGGCGCGTTCCGCTCCTGTTCGGCCACGAAGGCGCCCAGCAGACCCCAGGCGACCGGGAGGGCGAAGGCCAGCATCCGCAGCTTCACCGTCACGCCAAGCGCCGTCAGCGCCACGATGACGACAGCCAGCATCGCCCAGACGATCGGCGACGGGCTCTCGGGAAGCGATCCGTTGCCGGTCAGGATAGTCAGGAGGTTGACCGGCGAGGCCACGCTCAGCCACCCCGCCAGCGCCGCCAGCGGCCAGACCACCATCCACCGGTCGCGCTCGGTCCGCCCCAGCGCCCGGATCGCCCCGGCGTTCAGCAACAGCGGGACCAGCAGAGCGAACAGGCTGCCGAAGATCAGCACTACCGTCGCCCACTCCCAGTCGAAGGCCGACGCCACGATCCACCAGCCGATGCCCAGCAGCGCCGCCGCCGACGGCCAGCCCAGCCGGTTGATCAGCAGGCTCTCGCCGGTCTGCGGCAGGGCCTGCCGCACCGCATAGATCACCAGGCCGAGATAAAGCAGGCCCCAGATCGAGAAGGCGTAACCCGCCACCCGCAGCGTCTCGTCGCTGTCGGCCGAGAACTCCTGCGGCGTCTGGCCCCAACCCAAGGCCATCTGGCCGTAGGCGACGGCGACGGCGAAGACGGCGCAGGCCAGAACGATCCAGCGGCGGGTGGTCTGGGCGGCGTCGGGACGGACGATGGAGGACATGACGGCTCCTGCAAGCGGGGCGGTTTGAGGACTCTACGCGCCGCGGGGGCGGTTGGTTCACTGGTCCGGAACCCCTCCGCCGCCCGCAGGGTTGTTCCGGCGAAGGAGAATCATGATGACCGACCAGCCTGATCGTCCGCAGGAGACGCCGCAGTTCGAGACCGACACCGTCCAGGCCGACCGCGCCCGCGAGCAGGGGCTCGGCGTCGGCGAGCGCGAACTGAACGCCCAGCGCGACCCCGGCGGCGTCTCGACGCCGGATGTCGAGCCGGGCGAGGAGGACGCGTCGCAGGCTTCGGAATTCCTCGACCAGACCGCCGGCGTGCAGCCGGCGCGCGAGGACAGCCTGCGCAATCCGCCGCCAGGCGCGCGATGAGTCTCAGGCCTTCAACCGCGCCGGATTGCCCACGGCCGTCGCGCCCGCCGGGACGTCGCGCGTCACCACGGCCCCGGCGCCGACGATGGCGTCGTCGCCGATCGTAACGCCCGGCAAGATCAGCGCCCCGCCGCCGATCCAGGCGTTGAAGCCGATCATGACCGGCCGTCCGAACTCGACGCCCGCCGCCCGCTCGGCCGCGTTGCGCGGATGGTCCGCGGTCAGGATCTGCACGCCTGGACCGATCTGGGTCCCATCGCCGATATCGACCTCGCAGACGTCGAGGATCACGCAGTTGAAGTTCAGGAAGACGTTGCGCCCCAACCGGATGTTGTAGCCGTAGTCGCAGTGGAACGGCGGGCGGATCACCGCCCCCTCGCCGACCTCGCCCAGCCGCTGTCGCAGCAGGTCGCGCCGCTCGGCGGGGGTCGCCGCCAGCGCCGCATTGTATCGCGCCATCCAGTGTTTCGCCGCGGTCTGATCGGCCTGAAGCTCCGGGTCGCCGGGATTGTACGGCAGGCCCGAGATCATCTTCTGCCGTTCGCTCATGAACATGGCCGGCCCCCTCAAGACGAAGCGCCGACTTCGGCCGCCTCGGTCGGTCTGGTCAAGTCTGGCGCAGGGTCAGGCGGCCGCGAAGATGCTGCGGAACAGGGTCGCGCCGTCGGCCGAGCCCAGCTCTTCCTCGAAAGCCCGGTCGGGGTGGGGCATCATGCCCAGCACATTGCCGCGTGCGTTCTGGAGGCCGGCGATGTCCGCGACCGAGCCGTTCGGATTGTCGACGTAGCGGAACACCACCTGCCCCTCGCCCTCGATCCGCTTCAGGGTCTCGGCGTCGGCGAAGTAGTTCCCGTCGCCATTGCCCTGGGTCATGACCACCTCGCGCTGACCCTGGTAGCCGGCGGTGAAGCGCGTCTGGCCGTTGGCGACGGTCAGGCTGATCGGCTTGCAGACGTATTTGAGTCCGGCGTTCCTCAGCAGGGCGCCCGGCAGCATCCCGGCCTCGCACAGAATCTGGAAGCCGTTGCAGATGCCGACCACCGCGACCCCGTCGTCGGCGGCCTTCTTCACCGCCTGCATCACCGGCGACTGCGCCGCCATGGCGCCGCAGCGAAGGTAGTCGCCATACGAGAATCCGCCCGGCAGCACGATCAGGTCCAGCCCCTTGGGCAGTTCCGTCTCCTGATGCCAGACCATGTCGACGGTTTCGCCCGTCGAGCGTTCGATCGCGACCTTGCAGTCGCGGTCACAGTTGGACCCCGGGAAGACGATGACGGCTGCGCTCATGGGCGCGCCTCTAGCACCGTTCGAAGGCGATGTCAGGGCGCCGCTTCAGCCCTCGCGCGGGACCACCGCCATGGAGCCGTCGCTCTGCAGAAATACGGCGTCGGCGTCCGCCAGCGTGCGGCCGCCGGAGTCCCGGATCGCCTGCAGCACCTCTTCGTCCGTGACCCTTTCCCGCCGCAGCGTGTCCCGCCTGAGCTCGCCCCCCGCCATCAACAAGGACGGCTCCGCGCGGATCAGCCGATGCAGGCCCGGACGCCGCACCATCGTCCAGGTCACCACGAACTGCAGCAGGACCAGCAGGCTCATGGCGATCAGGCCGTCCACCAGCGGCGTGTCCTTGCTCAGTATGGCCGTCGACAGCGTCGAGCCGAGGGCCACCGTGATCACCAGGTCGAAGGCGTTCAGCTTGGAAAGAGTCCGCTTTCCGGTCAGCCGCAGGATGATGACCAGCGCCGCATAGGCCAGAACGCCGATGACGACGATCCGCAGCGGTCCGTTCCATCCGTCGAAGAAGATCGATGAAGGCATGCCCGACCAACCCCGCCGCAACGGCGACGGTTCCGTCGGCCGTTGTTATCCGGGCGGAGGCGGCAGCACGCCGAGCTGCTGGAGCAGGCCGAGGGCGTCATTCTCGTTCCAACCCTCCACGATGCGGCCGCCAGCGACCCGTTCGATGCTCATTCCGCTGACGATCACCGCCCGCCCTGTCGGAGAGACCCCGTTCAGCGGCCCCAGGTGGGTGCCCCGCATGGTCAGGCGGGCGGCGACCCGGTCTCCCTCGGCGACCATGTCCTCGACCGTGAAGCGGGCGTCGGGAAAGGCGGCCCGGAACCCTTGGAACCACGCCGTCCAGCCGTCGCGGTCAATGGGCTCGGAGGCGCCGGCCATATGCCCGCGGTACCCGGCGTCCAGGAAAGCGTCTCGTCGCGACAGGTCGCCCGTGCTCCAGACCTCCTCGAAAAACCGCCGGATCAACGTCTTGTTGGCGACCGGATCGTCGGCGGCGCGGGCGCTCGCGGCAGACGCCGAGGCCGCGACCGCCGCGGCCGGGCCAGAAAGCAGAATGGACCGTCGGTCGAACATCTCAGCGCTCCTGTTCGGCAGGGATGTAACGCCGATATCCGCGTTCGGGCAAACCCGGACTACTGCTGGCCCCTGTTTTCGTACGTCGCGGTGATCGAAGCCTTGGCCAGCGTGTGGAAATGCAGGTTGAACCCGTACTTCGCCCCGGAGTCCTCCGGCGTCACCGGCAGGCTTTCCGCATCCACGGCGAACACCGTGAAGACATAGCGGTGCGGCCCGTGCCCCGGCGGCGGGGCGGCCCCGCCATAGCCCGGCTCGCCGAAATCGGTCCGTCCCTCGACGGCTCCGGCCGGAACCGGCCCCCCGGCCGGCAGTTCGGTGACGTCGGCCGGGATGTTGGCCACGGTCCAGTGCCAGAAGCCTGAGCCGGTCGGCGCGTCGGGGTCGTAGCAGGTGACGGCGTAGCTCTTCGTCCCCTCCGGCGCGCCCGACCATTTCAGATGCGGCGAGGCGTTCCCCCTGGCCTGCACCTGCGCGTCCGGCAGCACGCCGCCGTCGGTGATGTCGTTGGAGCTGAGGGTGAAGGTCATGGCGCGTCCTCCTGCGTTGGGTGCGTTACCCTAACGCAGCGACCCGTTTGGAGTCGCGTCTAGTGCGCGGCTTCCTTCGCGGCCGGCGTGAAGGCGGTGTCGTCCATGAGCCCGCCGGCCAGGGCCGCCGCGAAGATGATGCAGCCCGCCAGCACGAACAGGGCGACGACCAGCTTAAGCCCCCGTTTCACGCGATCTCGACGCGGTAGCTTTCGATCACCGTGTTGGCGAGCAGTTGCTCGCACATCTTCTTCGCCTCGGCGGCGGGATCGTCCACGCCGTCCAGATCGAACTCGATCAGCTTGCCGACGCGGGCGTTGTGCGCGCCGGCCCAGCCCAGCCCGTGCAGCGCGCCTTCTACGGCCTTGCCCTGGACGTCCAGCACGCCCGGCTTCAGGAACACGTGAACCTTGACCTTCGCCATCAGTGCAGTCCCCCCTGAATCACGGTTGGCATGTCCTTCATGATGCCGAGGCGGCGGGCCACCTCGGTGTAGCTTTCGATGACGTTGCCCAGATCGCGGCGGAAGCGGTCCTTGTCCAGCTTCTCGCCCGTCGTGCTGTCCCACAG
>JBGTSL010000149.1:0-5260 GCA_041940325.1 Brevundimonas sp. | reverse complement strand
CGGGCGTTGACCGAGTTCACGTTCCAGGTGGCGATGCGCATCGGTCATGATTACGGCGCGTCGGGGGCTCCTGTGAAGCGCCGATCGCCCAAACGAAAACGCCCCGGGGGAATCCGGGGCGTCGCCGTCGATCGATGACGATGGTCCTACTGTTCGCTGGTCGCCGGAGCGGCGGCGGTCAGGGTGCAACCACCGGCGATCGTGGCGGCCTCGATGCAGTTGTGCACCCTCTGGGCCGTGAAAGTGTCGCCGACCCGGGCGAAGAAGCCGTTGCCGGCGCCGCATTTGACTTCATAGACCGTCAGTCCTTGGGCGTCGCGACCGACCCGACGGGCCTGCTGCACGTCGCAACCGGCGGCGTCGGTTCCAGCCAGGATTGTCTTCCAGGCCCCGAGGGTTTCGGCGGCGGTGGAGTAGCGGCAGGTTTCCTGTTCAAGGGCGAGGTCCCAGCAAGGCGTGGCCTTCCAGCCGCCTTCGGCGTTCTCGAGCCAATAACCGTCACTGTCGGCGCAGCCGATCTCGTAGATGGTGTTTCCGGCGGTGCTCTTGCCGATGGCGGCGCCCTGATCGACTGTGCAACCGACGCGGGCCGCGCGGGCGTAGGCCGACAGCACCGGCACGGGGTTCAGGTTGACCGGCAGGGTGCACTGCTGACCGACGTCGGCGGCCGGGTCGCGCAGGCGGCTGGTTTCGGCCTGGCCGGCCAGTTCCAGGCAATTGAAGGCCTGGGGCGGCGTCGAGCTGACCGCGAGATAGCCGGGGCCTTCGGCGCAGACCGCCTCATAGGTCGAGTGCTGTTCGGCGGTCACGCCCAGGAGGGTCGCCTCCGACACCTGGCAGCTGACGCCGGCGGCGGTCAGGACGGCCTGGGCGGCGGCCCTGTTCTCCTCCGGCGTGGCGGCCGGCCTCGTCGCGGCTTCCTGCTGTTCGCGCTCCTGGTTGCGGCGATCCCGACGCTCGCGGGCGCCGTCGCTCATCCGGCCCGGCAGCACGCGGTCGCCGCGGACGTTTCCGCTGGCGCGATCCGACGTTTCCGAATCCCTGCGATCTTCCTGAGCCATGACCGGTTGGGCCGAAAGGAGCGCCAGAGCCATGACGCCGCCAATCATCGCGAGCAACTTCTTGTGGAACACAGTGATACTCCGGGTGAGGAATTGTGGCCGGAACCCTTGGCCGCCGCTTGTGGCAGGGTCAAGGCGCCAGATTTTCCGCGGCTCTGGACGCACCTCCCGCCTTCGGCCTATCCTGCCCTAAGTTTCGATTGGAGACTGACTTGGCTGACGGACTGGCCTTGACCGAACTTGAGGCGGGCGCGCGCGAGGAGCGCGGCCTGACCTTTCCGTTCGGACCGCCGCCCGGGTCTGGCGAAGCCGTAGAGGTCGCCTCCGGCGTGCTCTGGATGCGTCTGGCCATGCCGATCGCCCTGAATCACATCAACGTCTATGCGATCCGCGACGGCGAGGGTTGGGTCTTGGTCGACACGGGCCTGAACCTGCCCGGCAGCCGCGAGGAGTGGGAGCGGCTGCTGGCGGGGCCGCTCGGAGCCGCTCCGGTGACCCGCGTCGTCTGCACCCATATGCACCCGGACCACATTGGTCTGGCGGGCTGGCTGTGCGGGCGCTACGGAGCGCCGCTGGTGATGACCCGGCTGGAGTACGTTACCGCGCGCATGCTGATCGCCGATACGGGTCAACCGGCGCCGGAGGCGGGCGCTGACTTCTACCGGGCGGCCGGGTGGAACCCCGTTCAACTGGAGGGATATCGGGCCGGCTACGGCGAGTTCGGCAAGGTGGTCTCGCCGTTGCCGTCTCGGTTCATCCGCATGCGGGAGGGTGACCGGCTGTCGATCGACGGTCAGGACTGGCGCGTCGTCGTGGGCGAGGGGCACAGTCCCGAACATGCCTGCCTCTGGCGCGAGAGCGACGGGATCGTGCTTGGCGGCGACCAGATTCTGCCGAAGATTTCGTCGAACGTCTCAATCTGGCCGACGGAGCCGCAGGCCGATCCTCTCGGAGACTGGCTGGACTCCTTGCGGCGCATGAAGACGGTGTTTCCGGACGATGTGCTGATCCTGCCCTCGCACGGCGAGCCTTTCCGCGGCGTTCAGGCCCGACTGGACGCCCTGATCCGAGGCCACCAGACCGCGCTGAAGCGCCTGGAGCGGACCCTGCGCACGCCATGCCGTGCCGTCGACGTATTTTCCGCCCTGTTCGCGCGTCCGGTAGGCGACGGCGTACGGGGCATGGCCACCGGCGAGAGCCTGGCCCATCTCAACTATCTGCTCCACCGCGGCCGCGCAGCGCGCACCCGCGATGCCGACGGCGTGGATTGGTGGATCGCAAAAGAACAGGGACCGGGGACGTGACCGAACACATCAAGACAGAGCTGGCCGGGGGCGTGCTGACCGTGACCCTGGCGCGGCCGGAAAAGAAGAACGCCATCACCCAGGCGATGTACGCCGCGCTGTCGGACGCGGCGGAACGGGCCCGAACCGACGAGGCGGTGCGTGTCCTGGTGTTCCGGAGTGAGGGCGACAGTTTCTCGGCGGGGAACGACATCGCCGATTTCATCGCGCTTGGATCCCAAGGCCAGCGGCCGCTCGACATGTCGGTGTTCCGCTTCCTGAAAGCCCTGGCCGATCTGGACAAGCCGGCGGTGGCGGCGGTGCGCGGCCGGGCCGTCGGCATCGGGCTGACCCTGCTGCTCCATTGCGACATGGTGGTGGTGGCCGAGGACGCCCTGTTGTCCGTGCCCTTCATCAACCTCGCGCTGGCGCCCGAAGCGGCGTCCTCGATGCTGCTGCCGGCGGCGATCGGGCATCAACGCGCGTTCGAGCTGTTCGCGCTCGGCGAGCCGATCGATGGGCGCACGGCGGTCTCGTGGGGGCTGGCCAACCGCGCGGTTCCCGCTGATCAGGTCGAGGCCATGGCGGCCGACCTCGCGACGAAGCTGGCCGCCCGCGCGCCGAATTCGATCCGCAAGACCAAACGGCTGATGCGCGACGCCGAAGGGCTGTGGGCGCTGATGCAGCGCGAGGGCGAGGCCTTCGGCAGCCAGATGTCGAGCCCGGAAGCGATGGAGGCCTTCATGGCCTTCAGCCAGAAGCGCGCGCCCGATTTCTCGAAAGCCGGTTGATAAATTCCGTTGCTTCGGGGGCGCGCCGCCCTTAGGTGCGCGCGCCCATGTCCGCCACGCCCATCCATCCCGCTCTGCCGCACATCGATGTGGAGACCGCCGCCGACGCCGTCTCCGTCGAGGCGCTGGTGCTGGCCGCCTTCGGGCCGGGGCGCTTCGCCAAGACCGCCGAGCGCCTGCGCGAGCGGGCTCCGGCGGCGGCCGGGTTCGTGGCGCGGGAGGGGGGCGCGCTGCTGGGATCGGTGCGGCTGTGGTCGATCACCATCGGAGGGACGCCCGCCCTGTTTCTGGGCCCGATCGCCGTGGCCGCCGACAATCGCAGGGCCGGGCTCGGCGCCGAGCTGGTGCAGGCCTGTCTGGCGAGGGCGGAGGCGTTGGGACAAGGCGTGCTTCTGGTCGGCGACGCTCCCTATTTCGGCCGTTTCGGTTTCGTGGCCGCCCCGGACGTCCGCCTGTCCGGTCCGGTCGATCCGCGCCGGGTGCTGTGGCGCGGAGAAGGCCTGCCCGTCGGACCGGTTCTGCCGGCCTGACGACGCTTCGGCCCGACGGGCATTGCCAGAGCCGCCGGGCGCCTTAAGTCTGCATTCATGCCCGTCCCCGCCGACAGCAAGACCGGACTGGCCGCCGTGGCCGAAGCGGCGACCCGGACGCCGGTGCGAGGGCTGCCGCCGGTGCACCTCTGGAACCCGTCCCACTGTGGCGACATCGACATCGTCATCCGGGGCGACGGCGTCTGGCTGCACGAGAACTCGCCGATCGGCCGGCCGGAACTGGTCCGGCTGTTCTCGACGGTGCTGCGCAAGGATCCCGACGGCTACTGCCTGGTGACGCCGGTCGAAAAGCTGTCGATCCGGGTCGAGGACCTGCCGTTCCGTGCCATCGCCGTGACCGGGACGGGCGGGACGCTGAGCTTCACCACCGATGTCGGCGACGTTGTGGAAGCCGGGGCGGAACATCCCATCCGGGTGGACACCGATCCGGTTACGGGCGAGCCGTCGCCCGCCCTGCATGTCCGCGGCGACCTGTGGGCCCGCATCGTCCGGCCGGTGTTCTACGAACTGGTCGAACGGGGGGCGGTCGAGGATGGCCGGCTGGTGATACAATCGGGCGGCGTGACCTTTTCGCTTGGCCCGCTCGGGACGGGCGGCGCATGAGCCTGATCTCCTTGCGCGAAAGGCTGGTCGAGCGGCTGGCGCCGGCCTCGACGTGGCGGCCGGACGGTCCGCCGGCGCGGTCCGACTTCGATCTGAATCCGGACGCGCCGCGCCCGGGCCGGACGCTGCGGCCCGCCGCCGTGCTGGTTCCGATCATCGCCCGGCCAGAAGGCGCGACGGTGCTGATGACGCGCCGCTCCGACAGCCTCGCCAGCCACACCGGTCAGATCGCTTTCCCCGGGGGCCGCCTCGATCCGGGCGAGACCGCGGCCGAGGCGGCCCTGCGCGAAGCCTGGGAGGAGGTGGCGCTCGACCCCGCCGCCGCTGAGGTTCTGGGCGTCGGCGACGGCTATGAGACGGTGACGGGTTTCATGGTCACGCCGGTGGTTGGCTGGCTGTCGGAGCCGCCGGTCGTGTCGCCGTCTCCGGACGAGGTCGCCGAGGTGTTCGAGGCGCCATGGGACTTTCTGATGGACCCGGCCAATCACCGCCGCGACTTCTACGATCCCGAGAGCGGTCCGCGGCGCTGGTTCTGGGCCATGCCCTGGCGGGAGCGCTATATCTGGGGCGCAACGGCGGCCATTGTGCGGGCCCTCCGCGCGCGCCTCTACGGCGACGAGACCGAACCCGCCGCTGCCGTCGACGAGGACGCTGCGTGACCGGCTCCCTGTCCCGCCAGCCGTGGCTCACCGCTCCGGCGACCCGCGCCGTCATGGCAGCCCTGGAGGCGGCCGGGGGCCCGGGCTGCGCACGGTTCGTCGGAGGGTGCGTCCGCAACGCCCTGATCGGCCGACCTGTCGCCGACATAGACATCGCCACCACCCTGCAGCCGGACGCGACCGGGCGGGCGATCCGCGCGGCCGGTCCGATGTTGCTGGCGAGTGCCGCGGCTTCGTCGACCGAGCCGGGAAAGGACAAGCCGACATCTTCGACCACGGCCCGGCCGCCGGCGAAGCCGGCCTTGCCGAGAA
>JBGTSL010000148.1:0-5277 GCA_041940325.1 Brevundimonas sp. | reverse complement strand
CCTGACCAACCTCAGTCCGGATCACCTCGACCGGCATGGCGGGATGGACGGTTATGTGGCCGCAAAGACGCGGATTTTCGCAAACCTGGGCGAGGATCATGTCGCGCTCGTGGGCGTGGACGAGAGCTGGGGCGCCGCGCTCGCGGATCGTTTGACTCAGCGGTCTCGGAGCAGTCTGGCGCGCATTCGGACCGGAGACACGGAGCGGGGCGGAGCGCCGTCTGAAATTGTGGTGTCGAATGGCGCGGTGCGAATTTTCGATGTCAGGCTGGACCTTGCGGGCGCGCGTTCCCTCGCAGGGCGGCACAACGCCCAGAACGCGGCCTTCGCCTATGCGACGGCGCGGGCGCTCGGCGTGCCGCACGAGGATACCGTAGACGGCCTCCTGTCCTTCCCCGGTCTCGCCCACCGCATGGAGCACGTCGGCACGCTCGGCCGGGTCCGCTTCATCAACGATTCCAAGGCCACCAACGCCGACGCGGCCCGGCAGGCTCTGTCGTCGTACGAACGCAGCTACTGGATCGCCGGCGGTCGGGCCAAGGCGGGCGGCATCGACGACCTCGAGGACCTGTTCCCGCGCGTGGCCGAGGCTTTCCTCATCGGCGAGGCGGCGGGGCCGTTCGCGGCGCGGCTGGGCGACACCCCGCACCGGATCAGCGGCGACATGGCCAGCGCCGTGAAGGCCGCGGCCGAAGCCGCCGCCGCCACCGGCCGCGACGAGGTGGTGCTGCTGTCGCCGGCGGCCGCCAGCTTCGACCAGTATCCCGACTTCGAGGCGCGGGGAGAGGCGTTCCGCGCCGCCGTCCTCGCCCTCGGCGCCCAACCCCCGAGCGCGTCATGACCGAAGCCTACAGCCCCGCCTTCTCGCGAAACGACCAGAGCCCGATCGCCAAATGGTTCTGGACCGTCGACCGCGGCCTGCTGGCGGCGGGGTTGACGCTGATGGCGCTTGGCGTGGCGCTCAGCTTCGCCTCCAGCCCGGCGGCGATCAACGCCGACCAGTCGATCACCGACCCCTTCCACTATTCGTGGCGGATGCTGGTCTGGGCCTCGATGGGTCTGGTGCTGATGCTCGGCGCCTCGCTGCTGTCGCCGCGGGGCGTGCGCCGCATCGCCGTGCTGGCCCTGCTGGGCGCCATCGTCACCATGATGGCCCTGCCGTTCATCGGCGACGAGGTGAAGGGCGCCGCGCGCTGGATCAACCTCGGCCCGTTCAGCCTGCAGCCGTCGGAGTTCGCCAAACCGGGCCTGATCGTCTTCGCCGCCTGGATGTTCGCCGAGGCGCAAAAGGGGCAAGGGGTGCCCGGCGTCAGCATCGCTTTCGGCTTCTGGGCCCTGACCGTCGGCCTGCTGCTGATCCAGCCCGACATCGGACAGACCCTGCTGGTCACCACCACCTTCATGGCCGTCTTCTTCATGGCCGGGGTGCCGCTGAAATGGGTGGCGGTGCTCGCCGCCGCCGGCATGGCGGGGCTGGTGTCGCTGTATTTCGCCTTCGGCCACATGCGCGACCGCCTGAGCCGCTTTCTCTCCCCCGAGAGCACCGACACTCACCAGATCGACCGCGCCTCCGAGGCGATCCGCGCCGGCGGCCTGGTCGGGCGCGGGGTGGGCGAGGGGGTGATGAAGCGTCACGTGCCCGACCTTCATACCGACTTCATCTATTCGGTCGGCGCGGAAGAGTTCGGTCTGATCCTGTCGCTGATCATGATCGGGCTCTACGCCTTCATCGTGGTGCGCGGCATGAAGCGGGCGATGAAGCTGAACGACGCCTATGAACAGACGGCGGCCGCCGGCCTGTTCATGCTCATCGGCCTGCAGGCCTGCATCAACATCGCGGTCAACCTCAACCTGATCCCGACCAAGGGCATGACCCTGCCGTTCATCAGCTACGGGGGCTCTTCCATGCTGGCCATGGGCCTGACCATGGGCCTGGCCCTCGCCCTGACCCGCCGCCGCCCCGGCGCCTATGAGCCGGGCGCCAGCCTGCCGCAACGGCGGCGAATTCTGCCTTAGGTGCGCGCCATGTCGAAAGTCTGCGTCGTCGCCGCCGGGGGCACCGGCGGCCACATGTTTCCCGCCGAGGCGCTGGCCCGCGAGCTGGCCGCTCGTGGCTGGCGCATCGTGCTGGCTACCGATCATCGCGGCGAACAGTACGCCCATGCCTTCCCGGCCGAGGAGCGGATCGCGCTGGACGCAGCCACCGGCCGCGGGCCGATTGGTCTGGCGAAGGCCGGACTGACCATCGTGCGCGGCGTGTTCCAGGCGCGGGCGGCGCTGAAGCGGCTGGACGCGGCGGTGGTGGTCGGTTTTGGCGGTTATCCTTCGGCCCCGGCCCTGCTGGCGGCGCTGAGCCAGGGTCGACCGACTCTGCTGCACGAGCAGAACGCGGTGCTGGGCCGCACCAATCGCTGGCTCGCCCCCTATGTGGGCGCGATCGCCTCGTCCTTTCCCGATCTGAAGAAGGTCCCGCAGGGCGTCGGCGCCCGCGTGACCCTGATCGGCAATCCGGTCCGCCCCGACATCCGCGCCCTGTTCGATCGGCCGTTCAAGGCCCCGGCGCCGAACGAGCCCATCCGCATCCTCGTCACTGGCGGCAGCCAGGGCGCGCGCATCCTGTCAGAAACGGCACCGCGCGCGCTGGCGGCCCTTCCCGAGACGATCCGGTCCCGGCTGAAGGTGCAGCAGCAGTCGCGACCGGAGACGCTGGAAGCGGCGCGTCAGATCTATCTGGACGCCGCCATCGATGCCGAGGTCGCCCCCTTCTTCCGCGACATGGCCCAGAGGCTGTCGGCGGCGCATCTGGTCATCGGCCGGGCCGGGGCGTCGACCTGCTCCGAACTGGCGGTCGCGGGCATGCCGTCGGTGCTGATCCCGCTGAAGATCGCCATGGACGACCATCAGCGCTTCAACGCCGCCAGCCTCGCCGACGCGGGCGGGGCCGAGGTGCTGCTCGAAGACGAGGTCACCGTCGAGCGGCTGACCACCGCTCTGGCCACCATCCTCGGCGACCCGGCGCGGCTGGAGGCGATGAGCCGGCGCGCGCGGACGGCGGCCCTGCCGGACGCGACGCGTTCGCTGGCCGACATGGTCGAGGCGGCAAGCCGCCCCACTGGCGTCTAGCGCCGGGCTTGCTGGGCCGGCGCGGCGAACAGGGCGTCGGCGGCGGTCCGGGCGGCGGCGGCGTTGGCCACCGGCGTGGTGCGCGCCTGTCCCGGGGGCGCGCAGGCCGCGGCCAGGGTGATCGCGCCCGGAGACCCCGCCGCGGGTGCAGAGCGCTCGGCCGGCCCCGCATCGGTCTTCATGTGGGCGGCGCCGGTATAGAGGGCGGTCCGCACCGTCCGCGCCGTGCCCGCGGCGCAGTCGATCTCCCATTCCATCGCCAGGGTGTCCGCCCCGTTGGGAATGGCGTCCTTGAGAAACAGCCAGGTCCAGGTCCGCTTCAGCGGTCCGTCGTCGGTCGGCGCGGTCATGTAGCCGGCTACCGCGGGCGCGGCGAAGACCTGCCGCATCGGCCCGTCCAGCCCCCCGGACGCGTCCTGCGCCAGCACGGACGTCGCGCTAAACAGGAGCGCGCCCACGGATGCAATCTTAGGTACTGTATTCATGGAACAATCCCCCAAATCCCCGTCGGCACTATCCGTGGAAATCAGGGTTATGCAAACCTGCGCCGCCAATTCGATTATGGATAAGTCGGCCGCTTCTCCAGAAAGGACACATGCCCCCGTTCGTCGCCGATCTGACCCGCGAGGTCTTCCGCCTCTGGCGTGAGCTCTGGTGGCTGCCTGAATGGGCGGTGATCGCCATCATCGTCGTCGGCTTCGTCTTCATCGGCTGGGCCGCCAACCAGATCGTCTTCGCCCTGCTGAAGTTCGCGGTCCGCAAGCGCGAGGTGTTCTGGCGTGGCGTCGTCGGGCGGGCGCGGCTCAAGGTGCGCATCGCCGTCATGATCGTGGCGCTCGGCCTCGCCGTGACCGTGTCGCCGCTCGACCCCGCGCCGTCCGAGTTCATCCGTCAGGCGCTGGTCTTCCTGTTCATCATCACCATCGGCTGGATGCTGATCGGCGCGTCTGACATGTGGGTCATCGTCTATTTGCGCCGTTTCAACATGGCGTCCGAAGACAATCTGATCGCCCGCAAGCATGTCACCCAGGCCCGCATCCTGCAGCGGGTGGCCGCCTTGCTGATCGGCGCGGTCACCCTCGGCCTGGCGCTGCTCACCATCGCCGAGGTCCGGCAATGGGGCATGAGCCTGCTGGCCTCGGCCGGCGTGGTCGGCATCATCGCCGGCTTCGCCCTGCAGCCCCTGCTGACCAATCTCATCGCCGGCGTCCAGATCGCCACGGACCAGCCTCTCCGGCTGGACGACGCCGTCGTCGTCGAGGGCGAGTGGGGCACGATCGAGGAGATCACTTCGACCTATGTGGTGGTCAAGCTGTGGGACTGGCGGCGGATGATCCTGCCGCTGACCTATTTTATCCAGAAGCCGTTCCAGAACTGGACCCGCGAGACGGCGCGGCTGATCGGTTCGGCCTTCCTCTACGTCGACTACGAGGCGCCGATCGACCGCCTGCGCCTCGAGCTGGAGCGCATCTGCCGCGAAAGCCCGCACTGGGACGGAGACGTGATCAGCCTGCAGGTCACCGACATCACCGACCGGGTGGCGCAGGTGCGTTGCCTGGCCAGCGCCGGCAACGGGGCGGCGGCCTTCGACCTGCGCTGCGAAATCCGCGAAAAGATGCTGGCCTTCATGCGCGACCAGTGCCCCGAGGCCCTGCCGCGCGACCGGATCGATCTGAACCGGATGGAAGCCTCGCCGGCGTCGTAACCGCCCGTTGACCCGCCGGCGGGTAGGCTCGGCTGATGACGCGGTTCATGACGCTCGACTTCGCGGACGGAGACAGGTCGGCCCTGCTGGCCCGGGTCGCCGCCATGGCGCCCGGTAGAGCGCGCAAGGCCACCATGGCAAAGCCGCGCTGGTCCAAATGGCGGCGCAGGGCCGGCAGAATCCCCTCGACATCGGTGCCGGCCGAATATCGGAGCTGACAGTGAGCCCGCGCCCAGGGCGGCACGGCATTGACGGGCTTTGCCGGATTGCCGGTCTCGAAGGCCAGCACCTCGAAGGTGTTCCAGGCATAGACGCGCTCGGCCGGCGTCAGGCCGTGGTTCCCCCAAGTGAGGGAACCTGTCCAAACGTATTCCATTCGCCTGGGAAGATACGGTATCAGATACCCTGGCCCGCAAGCGTTGAGGTATTACCCGCGCACGTTATATTCC
>JBGTSL010000147.1:0-5277 GCA_041940325.1 Brevundimonas sp. | reverse complement strand
TCAGGTTGAGTTGACTTCTGACCTAAGCATGACGACCCGAAGGCCGTCTGGCATTAGTTCTACGTATTCTTGACGAGATCCCACGTTTACCGATCCGAAGACCGGTTACATGGTATGTCTTTTCAAAAAGACCGCAGATGTCAGTGTCGATGTCTAACCCCGATTAAATCGGGGTCGACGCCAGAACACCGCCGCCTGCGTTTCTCTTTCCAGATCAACGATTTCAAAGACCCAGGAACCGGAGAACCGATCCCACCGTTTTGCGCCCGGTTGCGGCGGAGGCGGCGATGTAGTCGCCTCGCTTTTCCGTGTCAAGCGATCATTCCGAAGAAAGATCCCTTTTCAGCGGCCCCGCCCGGAGGCGAGGGAGGCGCTGTTTAGCGCCTCATTTTTCCGCGTCAAGTGGTTCTTTTTAAAGAAAAACCTCCGTCTGCGGTCCGCCCCCGGAGGGGCGGCGGAGGCGGCTCTCTAAGGAAGGCCGTTCTCCGTGTCAACCGGGCTTTTCAGCCATTTTGCCGGGACTGAAATCCGAAGACTTCGGGCCGCAAAAAACCGCCTGGAAAGCCGAGAGGCTTGCCTCTGTTTCGTCCGACGATTCGATTGGAGCGCGGAACCTAACCGAAACACCTTAGGGAAGCAACCCGCTTTCGCGACTTTCTTCCCGGGGAAACCGTGGAGGCTTTCGTCTCCGTGGCCCCGGTGGCCGGCCCGTTTCCGAGCGAGGCGGCGATATACGCAGCGGCCTTTCGGACCGCAACCCGATTCCTTCGGATTCTCGAACTTTCTCGCCGACTCCCGATCGGCGGCCGGCGTTCGCTGCTATCCCATATGGGCCCACGCTGATCGGTCCCCGGCCGTTCAGCCAGCTGCGATGTAGGTCCGCAGCGATTCCGCTTCCCGCGTGGCCTCGGCGATCTGGCATTTCACCACGTCGCCGATCGAGATCACCCCGGCCAGACGGGCGTCGCGCAGGACCGGGAGGTGGCGGATCCGGCGATCCGTCATTCGCCCCATGAGAATCGCCACCGTCTCACCAGGCTCGGCGAACACCACTTCCGCCGTCATATAGTCGGAGACAGGTTTATCCAGCGCGCCGGCGCCGCCCTGGGCGATCGCCCTGACCACGTCGCGCTCGGACAGCACCCCGACGACCCGATCGGCGTCGCACACGATCAGGGCTCCGACCTTGAGGCGATCCAGTGCGCCGCAAGCCTCGCCCAGGCGCATGTCCGGGCGGATGCTGAAAACGGCGTCGCCCTTGTCCTTGAGAATTTCGGCGACCAGCATCGCGGCTCCTCCTCTCTCTATATAGAGCGCGGCCGCGGATGGACCGCTTCAGGCGGAAGGGTCGCGCAGATCGGGCGGGGAATCAAATGACGTCCGCCGTGAGCCGAAAAGGCGAATCCACGGACCGATCAGCACGGCGCCTGCGACGAAGCCGAAGGCGTGGGCTTCCCACGCCACCCGCGCCCCGACCGCGCCGGGAACCAGGCCGATCAGACCGACCGCGGCGTTGATTCCCATTATGACGGCGGCCATCAGCAGGAAGCGCCGATCCCCCAAGGGCCGCAACGACCCGTTCCGTCGTCCCAGCAGGCGAAAGGCGGCGCCCGTCAGCCCGAAAACGGCCCCCGAGGCGCCCACCAGCGGATCAAAGGAGTCCGGATGGACCAGTCCATATCCGATGGTCCCCAGAAGACCCGTCGCGAGATAGAAGGCGAGGAATACGACGGCGCCCCTGACCCCCGGCGTCAGCCGGGCGACGGGCGGAGCGAAGGCGAATACGCCCAGGGCGTTCATGGCCACGTGCCCCCAGTTGGCGTGCATGAACATCGAGGTGAGAAGTCCCGGCCACCAGTCGCCCCTCCACAACGACGCCGGCATGAAAGCCAGAGAAAGGCCGCCATCCGGCAACCTCGTCTGGATCCAGAACAGAATCGGCAAGGAGACGGCCAGCAGCACCGCAACGAGCGGGGCCTTGAAGACGGGTTCGGCGGACGGCTGATCGATCAGGGCCGGGCTCCTTGGGCTGCGGGGGATGACAGCGGCCATCTGCGACCATGGCAAGCGGTTCTTAATAACCATGATCCAGATTGGGACGCGGGTTGCTTGCCGGCCCATAAACCATGTTCGCGTGTGGAGGTTCTCGTGACCATCCGTCAGAAGGCCATCCCCGCCCTGCTCGGCGCCGCCCTCCTCCTGGCGCCCCCGGCCGCCGTCGCCCAGTCGGCGGGCTCGTCCGGGATGGGCGCCTATCAGGCCGGGTACGGCGGCTCCCGCTACACCACCGCCCGCCCCCAGACCGGCTCGACCCGGGATCAGAACGGCAACCGTCTGATCGTCGACGGCATCATCCAGACCGGCGCGAACAGCTATTCACGCGCCAGCGGCGGGGTCTCCTCCAGCTTCTCCGGCGTGGGCGACGGCAACGGCGGCACGGCCATCGGAGGCTCCACCGCCATCGGCAACAGCCTGAACGTCGTCGTCCAGGGCAACCACAACACGGTCATCGTCAACTCGCGCCAGATCAACAACGGCAACGTCACCGCCGGAACCAGCCTGAACGGCACCTTGAGGCTTCCATGATTCACGGCCAGTTCGCCCGGCGCCTCAGGACCGCCGTCGCTGCCAGCGCGGTCGCCGCGCTACTCTGCGGCTGCATCTCCGCATCGGCAGGGCCCAATGGGACGTACGCCACGCCGATCGGCAATGCGCCGGTCACCGCGAACCCGACCCCCTATTCGGCCGCCCTCTACTGCATGGCCGACTACGCCCGCCGCTACGACCTGCCCTCCCCGCGCATGGCGGTGGGCCGGATCGCCGACTACACCGGCACGGTCTCGGCCGACGGCGGCCGTCAGGTCACCGGCGGGGCCTCGTTGATGGCGATGACGGCGCTGGCGAAGTCGGGCGCCCGGATCGTCGAGCGCTACGACACCTCGGTGTCCGAGATGGAGCTGCGCTACGCCAACAACCGCCTGATCGGCGACGAAGGCCCCGGCGGCGCGGACGACGTCCAGTACCGCCGCATTCTGGCCGGCTCGGTGCCGGGCACGGACTTCTACATCGTCGGCGGCATCACCGAGGTGAACTACAACATCCGGTCGGGCGGCTTCGACATGGCCGCGGGCCAGGTCGAGTCGCAGACGCCGCTGTCGACGGCCTTCGCCGGCAAGGCCTTTGTGATGAACATCGCCATCGACCTGCGGCTGGTCCAGACCACCACGCTCGAGGTCGTCGACGTCGTCTCCTACCAGAAGCAGATCATCGGCCGGGAGATCTCGGCCGGGGTGTTCGACTTCCTGAACGGCAACGTCTTCGACATCTCGGCCGGCGAAGGCGGGCTGGAACCGGTGCAGCTGGCGGTGCGGGCGCTGATCGAACGCGCGACGGTCGAGTTCATGGCCAATCTCTACGGCGCCCCCGGTCCGGAAATCTGCCTGTCGGCCGGCCCCGACCCCCTCGGCGGCACGACCGGTCCGACCGGCGGCTACTATCCGGCTTACCCCAACACGGGAACGAACAATGGCGACACCCGCGCGGATCCGTCTCGCTGGCATGATCGCCGCGACGGCGCTGTGCGCCGCAGCCGCTACTGAGGCTGCCGCGCAGACACCTCCGGACGACAGCATCGTCCTGAATCAGCAGCTGCAGCTGGGCGATGTCTTCTCGCACCAGACGCTGAACGTCGTCGACGCCCAGGAACAGGTCACCGTCAGCACCTCGGCCCAGGGCAACAGCGCCTCGGGCGCCGTCGAGAACGGCTCGATCACCCTTCAGTCCGATCAGGACATGCGCGGCGACGCCGTGGCCACGACCGACATGACCTTCGGCGGCGACACCTATGGGATAGTCAACGCCACCACCCAGGCACAGGGCAACTATCTGGCGGTCAGCGCCTATGATTCGGACCTGACCGTCGACGCTGCCCAGTCGAACACCGGCGGTCTGGTCAGTGCAACCTCGCAACTGGGCGACGACGACGCCCGCCTGCTGGGCGGCGCCCATATCAACGCTTCGGCCATCTCCAACACGGTGGCCATGTACGGCGAAGGCTCGGCGGTCGCCGGGACCATCGACCAATCCTCCACCGCCACGGTGCGGGCCTACAACCGCATCGAGACGCAATACATCCCCGCCGAGGCCGTCATCGACAGCCAGGCCATCGTCAATGCGGTCCAGGTGACCAGCGGCCAGACCTCGGGCCAGAACCTGGCCATCGCCCAGACCTCAGCCGGCGACTTCGTCGAGGCCGAATCGAGCGCCAACTCGGGCAACGCCTGGGACCTGGCCGGCCGCGCCCGCGCCACCGCCAACCAGGCGGTCCTCTATAATGAGGGCGGATCCCTCGTGGCCGACTCGCGCCAGGACAACACCGCCTTCGTCCGCGCCGCCGCCACGACCACCGCCTACGACTACGGCCGGGCCGAGGCTCACGCCCGGGGCGCGGCGAACGAACTGTCGGTCGGCAACAACGACATCTACGTCGAGATCGACAACAGCCAATTCAACTCGGGCGGGGTCGATGTCACCGCCACCTTCTCGGGCACGAACGGCTACGATGTCTATGTCGGCGCCGACGCCGTGGGGAACAGCGTCACCGGCTATTCCTGCTCGGACTGCGGCGGCTATCTGGAGGCGCGCAACAACCAGACCAACGGCGGCGACGTCTCGGCAACGGCTGACACTACGGTGGCGGGCTCGACGCGAGCCGTGATCACCGGCGCCAATTCCGTCGGGAATTCCGCGACTTTCCACGTCTCGCGGCCCTCACATTAATCTTCCGTAACTTGAGCGGCCCTTCCGTGTCGCTGAAAGGTTGACGGGGCGTCGGCGGTCGAGGGATCGCGGCCCCTGAACCTTGTCCGGCGCGGCCCCAACGGGAGCTCTCGCGCCCAACGGAAAGATTGCCCTTCATGCGTTTCCCCCGTCGTCTGCTCCTACTCGCCGCCGCCTCCGTCGCGGTGCTGACCGCGGCCTCGCCCGCCCTGGCGCAGGCCCAGGTCCAGCCCTCCGATCCGTGGGCGCATGCGACCAGCGACATTCCCGCCGATTCCGACGTCCGCTTCGGCGTCCTGCCGAACGGCATGCAGTACGCGATCCTGCACAACGCCACGCCTCCGGGTCAGGCCTCGTTCCGCCTGCGCATCGACGCGGGCTCGTTGATGGAGAACGAGGACCAGCTCGGCCTGGCTCACTTCATGGAGCACATGGCGTTCAACGGGACGACCAATATTCCGGAGAACGAACTGCTGCGCATCCTTGAGCGGCGCGGTC
>JBGTSL010000146.1:0-5306 GCA_041940325.1 Brevundimonas sp. | reverse complement strand
CTGGCAGATGCGGGCGTAGCGGGCCAGGGCGTGGGCGTTGGACTTGACGCAGCCCCAGGTCGGAATGCCGTCGGCGATGTCGATCACGGCCCGCCATTTGGCGAAGCGCGCGCCGCGCTCGTAGTGGGCCCGCAGGCGCTTGGACAGGCCGTCCAGCCCCTTCGTCACGGTCTCGCCGGGGAAGCCGGCCATCTTGGTCGCGCCCTTGTCAACCTTGATGCCGGGGATCGAGCCCGCGGCCTTGATGATGTCGACCAGCGGCGTGCCGTCCTTGGCGTCCTGGTACAGGGTCTCCTCGAACAGGATCACGCCCGAAATGTGCTCGCGCATGGTCTGCTCCGAGCGGAACAGGCATTCGCGGTAATCCCGACGGTTCTCTTCGGTGTTCTCGACCCCGATGGCGTCGAACCGCTTCTTGATGGTCCCCGTGGACTCGTCGGCCGCCAGAATGCCCTTGCCGGGCGTGACCATCGCCTCAGCCACCGCGTTGAGCGCCGCCAGATCCATGAGTTCCTCCTGAAAGCTTTGTCGTTGGCCGCTGCTTTAGTCCCCGCGCGATCCGAAGTCACGCATTGTTACAGCCCGCCTGTTCCCAGGCAGCGCTGAGGTCCCGTCCGCCGTCGCTGGTCCGGCATCCGGCCAGCACGGTGAACAGCCGCTCGATCTGGATCGGCTTGGTGAGGACACCGTCGGCCCCGGCCGACAGGTAGCGCTGGATGTCTTCGGCGAAGGCGTTGGCCGTGAGCATATGGATCGGCGCGCCTGCGGCGAGACCACCTGCACGGATGCGGCGGACGGCCTCAACCCCGTCCATGACCGGCATGTTGGCGTCCATCAGGATGAGGTCGAATCGATTCGACTCAAGTGCGGCGACGGCTTCTGCGCCATCGACGGCGAAGGTCAGCTCCACCTCGGCAGGCGCGAGAAGGACTTCCAGGACCCGTCGATTGGCCGGATGATCCTCGGCGGCGAGGATGCGCAGGCCCGGCACGATCCAGAGATCCGCTTCAGTCCCGGCGCCGGACACCTGCCCGATGCCCGTCTCAAAGGGGCAGGTGAACCAGAACCGGCTCCGTCCCAGTGCGTCACGATCCGCGCCGATCCGGCCGCCCAGCAGACGGATGTTTCCGGAACAAATGGCCAGACCGAGCCCGGCTCCGCCCGCGAGGCGGCCCGAGTCGGTCTGCTCAAAGGGCTGGAAGATGCGATCGCGATCCTCGTCGCCGACCCCGGGGCCCCCGTCGATCACCTCGACCCGCATCGCCTGGTCCTCGGTCCGGATTCGGACGATGACCTCGCCGCCGCCCGGGGTGAACTTCAGAGCGTTCGAGATCAGGTTGACCAGGGTCTGCTCGAAGCGGCCCTCGTCGGAGCGGACGCGGTCGATCGTGCCTTCGCTGAGGTCGAGCGTGAGCGTGACCCCCAGCTCCTGCGCGTGCGGCGTCCAGATACTGACGATGGATTCCAGCTTGGCGGCAAGATCGAAGTCGCTCATTCGCACCTCGGCCTGGTCAGCTTCGATCCGCGACATGTCGAGCACTGCGTTCAGAAGCCGCAACAACATCTGGCCGGAGGCAAGCACCCCGTCGTTCAGTTCGTGCTGACGCGGGGTCAGGGGCTCGCGTTTCAACGCCTCGGCCAAACCCAGCACCGCGTTCAGCGGCGTGCGCACCTCGTGACTCGTCACCGCCAGGAACGCGGACTTGGCGCGGTTGGCCTGCTCCGCTGCGTCCCGCTGCGCCGCCAGATCCTCGGCGTGCCTGATAAGGCGGCGGGCGGCCCGGTGCCGTTCCACCACCCGGCCCAGCACCGCCCCGATCTGGTCGAGGGTCGCGAGCAGTTCCGCGTCGGGCGGGGCGGGCCTGCTCTGGAAGAATTCCAGAACGGCCGCCACCTCGTCGCTGATCAGGGCGGGGAAGGCGAAGCCGGCCCGCAGACCGGATTCGCGAGCGCTGGCGGCGCGCGGGAAGTTGGCCTCCACCGTCACGTCCTCGGCCCAGATGGCGCGACCCTCTTCCAGCACACGGCCCGGCAATCCGACCCCGCGCGCGAACGACATGCCCCGCGTCTGGACACGGAAGGGTGACTCTCCCGCCTCCTGCGGATGCCAGACGCCGGAGGAGATCAGCAGGCCGCCGGGATCATCGTCGGGGAACATCCAGACGTGGCCGGTCGGCCAGCCTGTATGGGCGCAAATGCGCTCGACGGCGAAACGGAAGGCGTCGGCCGGGGCGTCCATATGGTTGGCGGCGGCCGCCACCGCCTGGATCAGCTTCAGTCGGCGCTGCTGTTCGAACAGGCTGCGGGTGCCTTCCTCGGCGATGCGTTCGGCCTCGCGCCGCGCCTCCTGCTCGCGCGCGAGGCGGCGTTCGAGGCGGGCGATCCGCTCATCCACCGACGGGCCGGGTGAAAGGGAGGTCAAGCGGCCTCGACCTGCGCCGGCATCGGCGACCAGGTCATGGCGAAGGTGCAATGCGGATCGCCGTGCTGGGTGCAGCGCATGTGACGGAAATCCACCTCCTGCCCGTACCAGGCCGCCGCGCCTTCCACGAAGCCCTGCGCCAGAGCGCACATATTACGCGCCGACAGGTAGTCCATGACCAGATCGCCTGAGGCGTTGGCGTGCAGCTGGAAGTAGGGGCATTCGGCGCCGGGATAGAGCTTGCGCACCTCGGCGTGGATGATGTGATTGACCCCTTCCACGAAGCTCCGGCCATCCGGACGTTCGGTGAAAAAGTCCGGATAAAGCTCCGCGAGTACGGGCATGGCCTGCTGGCCGAACCAGCGCAGCACGGCGTCGCGATCCAGAGACAGCGCCGCCATGGCTGCGGCCACCAGGGCTTCGATTTCCTCGTCGGGGTAGTTGCCGAGCGAGGTGTACGCGCCCGAAACCCCCGACGCATCGATCAGGGCGTCCCAGGTTTCCGGCCCGTAGCTCCGGCTGACAGCTTCCTCGAGCAGGTTGAAAACCACGCCCTTCATGTTCGCCTCCCGCGAAAGGAAGATCGAAACTTAGCCCGCGACGGGACACCACAATCTTAACGGGGCGGACGCAAGGCGTCAGTTCGCCGGGTCCAGTGCGATCTGCGCCTCGGCGATCGCGTGGCGCAGTATCTCGCTCAGTCGCCAGCCCTCTTCGCGGGTGGGCCCGGCCTTGCTGATATCGGCGACGCGCCAGCCGGCGGAGGTCTCGACAAGAGTATAGGTCAGCCGCACCGGCTCTCCGAAGTTTCGGAAGCGGGCTGTTGTTTCGGCCCCGTCGCCGGTCAGCCGGGTGTCGTAGGAGAAGTCGCTCAGATCGGCGTCCTGGCCGTCGCTGATCGGGTCGAAGTCGATCAGGGGGAAGTCGACCTGGTCCTGAAGATCGCGAACGCGCAGCACGTCGCGGCGCAGGTCGGGCGCCATCCAGCGCGCGAGGACGGAGGGGCTGTCGCCGAGGTCCCGGCCGTCATCGTAGACGGCGCGCACCACAGCTTCGGCGGCCCGTAACCGGGCCTGTTCGGCTTCGGCCGCCTGACGCGCCCGATCAGCGGCGGCCGCCTCGGCTCTGGCGGCTTGGGCGCGGCGGGTCTCTTCGGCCGCTTCGGCGGGAGTCGGCCCGGGCGTGGCTGGCGTGGCGCGTGCGGGTGCGATCAGGGCGAAGGGGGCGGCCGCCAGGCGCGCGACGGATCGGCCGGCGCCGTCGGCGAAGGCGCTCTCGGGAACCACTGACATCATCAGGCCCAGGGCGACGACGAAGGTCACCGCGCTGCGCCAGCCGGCCGTCAGCCATCCGCTGCGCCGGGCGAACAGATTGACGCCGACCACGGCGGCGAAGGCTATCAGCATGAGGGATGCGGCCGTGGTTACCTCCAGCCGTCCGGCCGTCTTCAGTCCCGCGTCGATCGCGAGGGCGAGCAGGGCGAGCGTCGCGACCACGATCGCCCAGAGGGCCAGCCGGGCGCGGTGGCCGAAGAGGCCGGACGGAGCCGCCAGGGGTTCGGCCATCCAGTCCCGGGTGCGGGCGTTCAACTCGGCCAGGGCCGCCACGCGGTCGTCTTCTGACGGCGGCGGATCGGCGGACAGCAGGGCGTCGTCCAGACGGCGGCGCGCGGCCATCGCCACGCGATCCCGGTCGGCGGCGCGAGTCGGAGCGATCTCTGCGATGGCGGCTTCCAGAGCCGCAGCGGGACTCACTCGCCGCGGACCCGTCAGTCCCATCTCCTGACGCAGGCGAAGGACGGCCAGGGCGGCGAAGGCACGGGCGCGGTGGCCTTCAGGCTTGAGGCCGGCGAGGAAGTCGCTCCAGCCGTCCGCGGGCGACTCCAATTGACCTGATCGATCCAGCAGCTCGATCACGCCTTCCCCGGTCACCTGGCTGAAGGTGGCGTCGTCCGACCCGCGCCCGGTGCGTCCGTCGGCGGTGCGGGCCAGGGCGGAGACAAGCGACGCCGGCGTGCGGCTGGGGGCGCCGAAGACGATGGACTGGCCATCCTTCATCAAGATCTCGACGAAGGCCGCGTCCCTGTCCGCGAGGGACCGCGCTCCGACCATCGCGTCCAGCGCGGCGGAGGCCAGCCCGTGCGCCACCGCACGGCCGAACGCGCCCTGTTTCAATTCGTCGTCGCCGACCGTGCGCAGCCGTACGTCCTCAACCGCGGAAAACGGGATCAGCAGCGGGCGGGGCGTGGCCGCGCAGTCCGGGCCGTAGACATTGACCATCTGGCCCAGCATCCAGCCGCGCAGGGGATCGAACCGGGCCGGGTCATGGAAGTGGCGCAGCACGAGAAACGCCTCGGCGCCGACGGCCAGCAGATAGCGGCCCTCCAGCTGGCCGGCGGCCTTGGGGCCGGAGACGAGGCCGCCGACCGGGATGGTCCGGCCCGTGAAGCCCGGCAGCATGCGGCGAATGGTTTCCTGCCGGGTGCGGCGCATGCCCCAGCGCCACAAGAAGCCGAAGGTCCAGACGGCGGAGACGGCGCCGGCCGCCATCAAGGCGATCCCGAGCAGGCCCCGGTCACCCTCGGCCATGCCCATGCCCGTGCCGAACAGCAGCATCATCAGGGTCAGGGCGGCGATGAAGCCGAGGACGCCGACCCCCGTCATGAGGCCCGCGCCGGTCCCGCGAGGGACAGGCCGGGAGATTTCCACAAAGCCCTGGGCCGCCGTGCCGTCCGTCATGCCGCTCTCCCCCGGGATGCGCGGCTCGCTCCCGCGCGGGCAGGACCAGCCTAGGCGCCAGGTGCGTGGAATGGAACCCTGTTCGGCGAAATTGTCAGGCGCGGAGCGCCTCGACGCCCGGCAGAGGCTTGCCTTCCATCCATTCG
>JBGTSL010000145.1:0-5316 GCA_041940325.1 Brevundimonas sp. | reverse complement strand
GGTGATCAGCGGCAGGTCGCGCAGGTCCTCGCGCCCCTTGAGCGACGGCAGTTCCTGATCCTGGGCCTCCTGCAGGACCTTGTCGGAAAAGCCCATCGGCACATTGTGGGCGGCGATGGCGATCAAGGAGGCGGCGCGGGGATCGTCCTCGCGGCCGATGGTCTCGAGAATCTTGCCGCGCTTGGGGCCATAGCGATGCTCGCCCTTCTCGATGGCGGCGAGCACGAGGTCGCCGTCGCGGAGATCACCGGCCTGGGCGTGGGGGACCAGCAGGACGTCCTTCGAGCGGCGGTCGACGGGCTCGACCCGGACTTCCCTGTTCGACTTGCGGATGACGCCGAGGACGCGGTTCGTATCGGTGTCGAGCACCTTGATGACGCGGGCCTCCCAGCCGTCCTCGCCGCGCGAGAATTTGGCCAGCACGCGTGCGCCGAGGCCCGGAGCGGCGCCGGTCTTGCCGGTGTTGTCGGGCACGAGGATGGCGCGCGGGGCGTCAGGCGAGGCCTCGACGAGGCGGACGTAGAATTCGCCGTCCACGTCGCGCTCGACCACGTCGGCGACGCCGACGGGCGGCAGGGCGGCGGCTTCGGAAAAGCCCTTGCGGCCGCGCTTACCGAGGCGGCCTTCGGCTTCCAGTTCGCGGATCATCTCGCGCAGGGCGCGGCGGTCATTGCCCCTGAGGCCGAAATGGCGGGCGATATCGGTCTTCTCGGCCGATCCGGCTTCGCGCAGGAAGGCGAGGAGCGTGTCCTTGTCGGGGAGGCCGGCGGCGGGCCGGCGGGGAGGTTTTGTCATTGGAATCCTGTGATAGCGCGGCTTTGCGTCAAAGGACACGCCGCGCGGAATGATGTGGTCGGGCGCCCCGGCCTCAGGGCCCGGCGTCGCCGTTCTTGCGGCGCGGCGGGGGCTGATCCGGGTGGGCCCGCTCGGCCGTGTGTCGGCGCCATGGGAAGCGGCCCTCGATCTCGGTTTCGAGGGCGAAGCTGAGGAAGGTGCGGATGGCGACGATGCCGGCGAGCAGGCCGACGCTCTCGACCGTCAGGGGCGAGGTGACGGTGGCGATGATGTCGGCGCCGACCAGCAGCTCCAGCCCCAGCAGAATGCCGCGGCCAAGGTTGGCGCGGGCGCCGTCGTAGGCGCCGGGCCAGTCACGGCTGCGGAAGCCGCTTCTGAAATAGCCAACGGCGGCGAGCGCCACGGCGATCAGGATGACGGCGACGCCCAGCATCTCGAGCGCCGTCGCCGCGTGACGGGCCCACTCGATCAGTTCTTCGTCCCGGGACAGGCCGGCGCCGGTCATGGGCTTTCCTCCTGACAGGTGCATCGCCGGGCGGGCCGATTGGTTCCGGCGGCGCGTCCTTGACCTTGGAGGCCGGCGCGGCCAGCTTCCTGGCCTGAGATGCAACGGAGTTCCTGAATGTCGCTCGCCTCCACCCCGGTCCTGACCGGCCCCACCGGCTCGTTGCTGGACCTGATCGGCAAGACGCCGATGGTGGAGGTGACGAAGATGGACACCGGCCCGTGCCGGCTGTTCCTGAAACTGGAATCCCAGAACCCGGGCGGGTCGATCAAGGACCGCATCGCCCTATCGATGATCGCGGCGGCCGAGAAGGAGGGGTTCCTGAAGCCCGGCGGCACCATCGTGGAGGCGACGGCGGGCAATACCGGGCTGGCGCTGACGCTGGTGGGCCAGGCCAAGGGCTATAAGGTGCTGCTGGTCATCCCGGACAAGATGTCCAAGGAAAAAATTCAGCATCTCAGGGCGATGGGCGCGGATGTTCGCCTGACGCGTTCGGACGTGCCGCACGGGCATCCCGACTATTACACCGACATGGCCGAGCGGCTGGCGCAGCAGATCCCGGGCGGATTCTACGTCAACCAGTTCGCCAACGACGCCAACTCCGAGGCCCACTTCAGGACCACGGGGCCGGAGATCTGGGAGCAGATGGACGGCAAGGTCGACGCCTTCGTCGCCGGCATCGGCTCGGGCGGGACGATCACCGGCATCGGCCGCTATCTGAAAAGCGTCGGCTCGGACGCGAAGATCATTCTGGCCGACCCGGTCGGATCGACGCTGGCGGGGATCGTCAACGAGGGCGCGCCGGGGCCGGAGGGCAGCTACACCGTAGAGGGCATCGGACAGAATTTCGTGCCTGACACGGCGGACATGGGCGTGATCGACACCGCCTATTCGATCCCCGACGCCGAGGCGATCGCCACGGTGCGCGAGCTGCTGCTCAAGGAAGGGGTGCTGGCCGGTTCGTCCTCGGGGACGCTGATCGCCGCCGCCCTGCGCTGGTGCCGCGAACAGACCGAGCCGAAGCGGGTGGTGACCTTCGTCTGCGACACCGGGGCGAAATATCTGTCCAAGGTCTACAATGACGCCTGGCTGGCCGATCAGGGCCTTGGCGAGCGCGAGCTGCACGGCGACCTGTCGGACCTGATCACCCGCAAATACGAGAACGGCGACGTGGTGGTGATCGGTCCGGACGACACTCTCGACACGGCCTTCAAGCGGATGAAGGGGGCGGATATCTCGCAACTGCCGGTGATCGAGGACGGGCGGCTGGTCGGGATCGTCGACGAGAGCGATATCGTCCATGTCATGCACACCGACGAGATCACCCGCGAGGCGCGGTTCAAAAAGCCGGTCGGCACGGTGATGACGCGCGATCTGGATACGGTGCAGGTCGGCGAGCCGCTGGAGGCCCTGATCCCGCTGTTCGACCGCGACCGGGTGGCCATCGTGCTGGACGGGGAGAAGTTCGTCGGACTGATCACGCGCAGCGACCTGATCAACCACCTGAGCCTGAACCGGTAGGACGATGAGACCGGGCCGGCTCCTGATCGTCGCATTGGGGCTGGTCTGGTCGCTCGCGCCGGCGGCCCGGGCGGCCTGCGTCGACGACATTCCCCACGCGGCGACGCGGGAGCAGGCCAGCTACGCCAGCGGGACGGCGACGGTGCGGGGCCTGATCTATCGCCCGGCGCGGCCGAACGGGGCCGGGGTGGTGCTGCTGCACGGGGCGCGGGGCCTGGCGGCGGACGCGGCGACCTTCGATCCGCACGCCGTCCAGCTGGCGTCGCGCGGCTATCACGTGCTGGTCCCGAACTATTACGACGCCGAGCCGGGGCGGGAGCGGCGCACCGGCCGGGACATGCGCCTCTGGCGCGGGGCGGCCCGGAACGGGGCGGCCTTCCTGGCGCAGCAGCCGGGGATGGAGCCCGGCCGGACGGCGCTGTGGGGCTATTCGCTGGGCGGCTTCCTGTCCGGCGAGGCGGCGATGGAGGGCGAGGGCGTGGCGGCGGCGGTGGCTGTGGCCGCGGGGCTGGACGTCGGGGAGGCGGGGCGCGACCGGCGCGAGGTTCCGCTGCTGCTGATCCACGCCCGCACGGACCCCGTGATTTCACCGGTGTCGACGCGCCGCTGGGGCGACGGCTTGCGACGTCGGGGTGCCCTGGTGGAGGTCCAGGCGCTGGACTGGGACGGGCACGGCTTCGACGGCCCGACCTGGTGCGACATTTTCGGACGCACGCGGGCCTTTCTGGACCGCGCGGTGATGGGCGGGGAGGGCTGAGACGATGACGGGAGCGCGGGTTCTCCGCCGGGCGGGCGTGGCCCTGATCGGGGCGGCGGCGATGCTGGCCGGCGCGTCGGCCGTTCGGGCGCAGGCGCAGGTCGGGATGCCGGGCTGCGCCGACGACGTGCCGGTCCGGGCGATGCGGGAGTCGATCACCTTCGACAGCCGGGGCCGGTCGATCCGGGCGCACCTCTATTCGCCACGCGGCGAGGCCAACGGCGAGGGGATCGTGCTGTTGCACGGCGGGACCGGCTTCGAGATGAATTCGATCCTGTTCGACGCCCACGCCATCCAGCTGGCGTCGAGAGGTTACCGGGTCATCCTGCCGGCCTATTTCGACGCGGCGGAGCCCGATGCGCGGCGGCGAACCGTGGCGGCGAGGGCGTGGCGGCAAGTGGCGCTGGACGCGGCCGAAGCGCTGTCCGCCGAACCGGGCATGACCCGCGAACGGGTGGTCCTGTGGGGCTATTCGCGGGGCGCCGGCGTGGGAGTCGACGCGGCCACGGCCGGGGGGAGCGGCGTGCGCTCGGCGATCCTTGTGGCCGGCGGAGGCGCCGTGGAGGACAGCGTGGCGGGGCGGGACCTGTCGGTGCTGCTGCTGCACGCGCGGCGCGACGAGGCCGTGCCGGTGCGGGCGACGCTGCGGCTGGCGGAGGATCTGCGCGAGGGGGGGGCGGCGGTGCAGGTCCGGGAGCTGGCCTTCGACGGGCACCAGTACGACCTGCCGACCTGGTGCGAGGTGTTCGCCTCGACACGGCGCTTCCTCGAGAGCCGGAGGGAGGCGGGCGATGGACCGGCGTAGCCTTCTGGCCGGGGCCGCCGCGGCGGGGCTGGCGGGCGCCGTCCGGGCGCAGGAGCCGGCGGCGTCCACGCCAACCTATGAGGGCGTGACCTTCGACAGCCACGGCAAGACCATCCGGGCCATCCACTACCGGCCGGTCGGGGAGGGACGGCGCGCGGCGATCGTGATGATGCACGGCTCGGGCGGGCGCATCCGCAATGCGGGTCCGTGGCACGACCTGGCCATGCGGTTCGCGGCCGACGGCTATCAGGTGCTGACCCCCCTCTATACGGACGCCTTTCCCGACGACGGCATTCGGCCCGAGCGGATGATGGAGGCGTGGCGCGATGTCGGCGAACACGCCGTCGACTGGTTCATCGACCGCGGCGTGGATCGGCGCAAGACGGCGATGTTCGGCTATTCGCTGGGCTCCTACGTGGCGGTCGACGGGGCGCTGGGCAACAGCAATGCGGCGGCGGCGATCGGACTGGCGGGGGGCACCGACGTCTATACGCCGCGCGTGCCCCGGCGGCGCATTCCGGTGCTGATGATCCGGGCCGAGAACGACACCCATGTGCTGCCGCGCAACACGGCGGCCTGGGTGAGCTTCCTGAGAGATCACGAGATCAATGTGCGGGTTGAAGTGATCGCCGGGGCCGGCCATCTGTTCAGACCCGCCGAATGGGCCGAGATCTTCGCCCGCTCGGCCGAATTCTATGGCGGCAATATCGGCCGCATCGATCAGGACACCGTATGAGTTCGCTGAAGAACAGCCAGGGTTTCTCGACCCGCGCCATCCACGCCGGTCAGCACCCCGACGACAGCACCGGTGCGGTGACGACGCCGATCTACCAGGTCTCGACCTATGCCCAGCAGGCGGTCGGCGTCCACAAGGGCTACGACTACTCACGCACCGCGAACCCGACCAGGACCGCCCTCGAACAGAATCTGGCG
>JBGTSL010000144.1:0-5319 GCA_041940325.1 Brevundimonas sp. | reverse complement strand
CAACCCGTTGAAGCGGTTCAAGGTCTCATCCCTCGACGCCGAGGCCCAGGATCGCTGGGACGCCTACAGCGCCGCCCGCGACCGCATGCTGGACCAGACCGACCACCGCACGGCGCCGTGGACGGTCGTGGCCACGGATCACAAGAAAACGGCGCGTCTGAACATCATCCGCCACATCCTGCGGACGATCGGCGGTCCCGGAGCCGCGGCCGACAGGCCCGATCCTGATGTGGTCTTCCCGGCCGCGAAGTCGGCGGGGCGGCTGGCGACCTGATCAGAAGCCCAATTCGGCCCGCAGGGCCCCCGGCGTCACGCCATCCGCCCGCAACTGGGCGATGGTCACCGAGCCGTCGCGCTTGGCGAAACGGCGGCCGTCCGGTCCCGTCAGCAGCCGGTGGTGCCGGTAGATCGGCGTCGGCCAGCCCATCAGGGCCTGGATCAGCACCTGGATATGCGTGGCCTCGAACAGGTCCTCGCCGCGCACGACGTGAGTCACGCCCTGCAGGGCGTCGTCGTGGGTCACCGCCAGATGGTAGGCGGTCCCGGCGTCCTTGCGCGCCAGCACGACATCCCCCGCCGTTTCAGGGCGCGCCCGGATGAGGCCTGTCTCGCCGCCCGGGCCTGTTCCTCCTTCCCTGAAGCCCAGGCCTTCCCAGGCCGCCTCGCCCAGCGCCTGACGGGCGCGGTCGAGCGAGAGACGCCAGGCGAAAGGCCGCCCGTCGGCGAGGAGGCGCGCTTCCTCTTCCGGCGGATGCGGCCCGGGGCGCACCGCTTCGGCCGGACCGTGCGGCGCGTCGCCGATGGCGTCGAGGATCTCCTTGCGGGTGCGGAAGCACCGGTACAGCAGGCCGCGCCGGTTCAGTGACTCCACGACGGCGGCGTATTCGGCCAGGTGTTCGGATTGCCGTCGCACCGGGGTCTGCCAGTCGAGCCCCAACCACGCCAGATCCTCGACAATGCCCGCCTCGAACTCGGGCCGGCACCGTGTCGGGTCAATGTCCTCGAGGCGCAGGAGGAAGCGCCCGCCGGCCTCCCGCGCCGCCGTCCAGGCGGTCAGGGCCGAGAAGGCGTGTCCCCGGTGCAGGCGACCGGTCGGCGAGGGGGCGAAGCGGGTGACGAACATCACCGCAGGATAGCGGCAAGCGGACGCGATCACAGCCGGCCGCTTGCCGCTCCCGCCCCCCGCGCTACGGTCCGCGGATGCAGACTCCCTACTGGCTGGACGACATCGAGGCGGCGCGCCGGGCGGTGGTTGACCTCGATCCACGGCTGGTCCGCGCCCACGCCCAGACCCCGGCCTTCGGGTGGCGTCGCCGCACGGGCGGCTTCGAGGGCCTGTTCCACATGATCGTCGACCAGCAGGTTTCGCTGGCCTCGGCCGCCGCCATCTGGGCGCGCGTCGAGGCCGGACTCGGCGGCGAGATCACGCCCGAGCGGACCCTGGCCACCGACATTGAAACCCTGCGGACCTTCGGCCTGTCGATCCAGAAGGCGACCTATGGCCACGAGATCGCCCGCGCCCACGTCGAGCGGCGGATCGATTTCGACCATCTGGAGACCCTGTCCGACGATGAGGCCGTCGCCCGCCTGACCGCCATCAAAGGCGTCGGCCGGTGGACGGCTGAGACGTTTCTGATGTTCTGCGAGGGGCGGCGCGACGTGTTTCCCGCCGGCGACATCGCCCTGCAGGAGGCGATCCGCTGGGCCGACGGGGCGGCTGCGCGTCCCCGCGAGAAGGAGACCGCGCTGCGCGCCGAAATCTGGCGCCCGCATCGCAGCGTGGCGGCGCATCTGCTCTGGGGATGGTATGGAGCGGTCAGGCGCGGCGATGTCGCGCTTGAGGAGTCGCCCCTGTGATCGATCCGCCCACCCTCGACGCCCTGTCCGAACCGATCCTGCCGACGCTGTTCCTGCTGGACTATGCGGGCGTAGCCGTGTTCGGCGCGACCGGGGCGCTGGCGGCGGCGCGGCAGAAGCTTGATCTGGTCACCCTGGGCTTCTTCGCCGCCATCACCGGCGTCGGCGGCGGCACACTGCGCGATTTGCTGATCGATGCGCCGGTCTTCTGGGTGCAGGACTGGCGTTATATCGCCATCTGCCTGGCGGCGGCGCTGGGCGTCTGGTTCCTGGGGCAGAGGGATTGGCGGTTCCGGGCCCTGCTGTGGCTCGATGCGATCGGGCTGGCGGCCTATGGCGTCCTGGGTGCGGCGAAGGCCGAGGCTCTGGGAGCGGCGCCGCTGATCTGCATTGTCATGGGCGCCCTGACCGCCTGTTTCGGCGGGGTCGTGCGCGACCTGCTGGCCGGCCAGCCATCCATCCTCATGCGCCGTGAGATCACCGTCACGGCGGCCCTGCTGGCGGCGACCGCCTATGTGGCCCTGAAGGCTCTGGGCCTGTCCAATATCGAGGCGGCGCTGATCGCCGCCCCGTGCGGGTTCGCCCTGCGGGCCGGCGCCCTGATCTGGGGCTGGAGTCTGCCCTCCTTCCCCGGGGCCGCCGCCAAAGGCTGACCGTCGCGGAACCGTCGTCCCGCCGTCATCGCCAAGCTGTCGAATCAGGCGTAGGATTCCCCCACAGCCAGGGAAGGAGACGTGTCTTCAGTCCGGTCGCGTCGATCAGTCTCGTCTATATGGCGAGGACCTGATGCAGGTCCTGAGCCGCCCCCCGTCCGGCTGGCCCGCGCTGGTGCTCAACGCCGACTTCCGACCGTTGTCCTACTACCCGCTGTCGATCTGGCCTTGGGAGGAGGTGGTCAAGGCGGTGTACCAGGACCGGGTCGATGTGGTTTCGACCTATGACAAGGTGGTCCGCAGCCCGTCGATGGAAATCGTCCTGCCCAGCGTGATCGCGCTGAAGAACTACGTCGACCAGAACCGGCAGCCCGCCTTCACCCGTTTCAACGTCTTCCTGCGCGACGGTTTCACCTGCCAGTACTGCAGCGCCACGACCGAACTGACCTTCGACCATGTCGTACCGCGCAGCCGCGGCGGCCGCACCACATGGGAAAATATCGTCGCCGCCTGCAGCCCCTGCAATCTGAAGAAGGGCGGCCGCACGCCGCTGCAGGCCGGCATGCCCATACGTCGCGCCCCGCACCGGCCCAGCGCCTGGCAGCTGCAGGAGTTCGGCAGGCGTTTCCCGCCGAACTATCTGCATCAGAGCTGGCTCGACTACCTCTACTGGGACATCGAGCTGGAGCCCTGAGGCCCGGCGGATTGGTTTCGGATACTCTCGATGCGGGAACCGAATGCACGGTCACGCGGTTTGGGTCCTGAGGTAATCGGGAGAGACACCATGAAGAAGACCCTTGCGGCCGTAACGGCCGGACTGCTGCTGATCGCCGGTCAGGCGGCGGCGACCGCCAGCGACGCGACCGCCCGCGTCGGCGACCGCGTCGGCGCCCGGGCCGAAAGCTCCAGCGAGTTCGCTGGCATTCCGCTGATTGGCCTTCTGGCGATCGCCGGCGTGGTCGCCGCGGCCGTGGTGGTTGTTTCGGACGATGCGTCGGAAAGCGACTGACGCGTTTTCCTTCTGAGCTGTTGACGAAATCATGGGGCCGGCCCAGTCCGGCCCCATGAAAATTCGTGTCCGCGCCGAACTCGTCTACCGCTTCGATCCGCCCACCGACGCGATCTACAAGATCCAGGTGGCGCACTGGCCGGGCCAGACCATTCTCGAGGAGCGGCTGACCACCGCGCCGGCGGCCGACTTCATCGAGAGCCGGGAAGAGGAGTTCGGGGCCCGCACCCTGCGCGCCCACCTGTCGGGCGAAGTGGCGCTGACCTATGAGGCCCTGGTCGACAACGGCACGCTCAAGGGGCTGCCGCCGGTCACGCTTCAGCACGACTGGAACGACCTGCCCGCCGAGGTCCTGCCCTATCTCAACGCCAGCCGTTATTGCCCGTCCGACCAATTCGGCCGGTTCGCCGAGCGCACCTTCGGCGGCACCGTCGGCGGCGACCGGGTGCTGAAGATCCTCGACTGGATCCGGGCGGAAATCGACTACGAGCCGGGTGTTTCGGACACCGAGACCACGGCGGCCCGCACCTTCATCGACCGCGCCGGCGTGTGCCGCGACTTCACCCACATGGGCATCACCCTGTGCCGGGCCTCAGGGATTCCGGCGCGCGCGGTCAGCGCCTACGCCCATCAGCTCAGCCCGCCCGACTTCCACGCCATCTTCGAGGTCTGGCTGTCCAACGGCTGGTGGCTGGTCGACCCCACCGGCCTGGCCCCGGTCGAGGGGCTGGTGCGCATCGCCTGCGGCCGCGACGCGGCGGACATCGCCTTCCTGACCACCCAGGGCAGCTGCGCCCTGGTCCGGCAGTCGGTGACGGCGGAGGCCGTCTAGTTCGGTCCCCCCGCGGCCTTCCATTCCTCGATGAAGTCGAGCCGGCGCAGCACCTTGTTGTCCGGGTCGATCAGCACATGAGCGCCGGCCGGGACCGCGATGCGGCCGCGGCCGCCGGTCATGGCCACGGTCTGGCGCCGGCCGTCGATCTCGACCTCGACCGGCATGGGGAAGACGCCGCCGTCGCCGGTCACCCACTCAAGGATCAGGTCGCCGTCCGTCCGCGTCTCGCGCAGATCGGGCAGGGCGGCCTGGTAGAGATAGCCCCGGAAGAACCACGTCAGGTCCTGGCCCGTCTCCTCGTTGACAATGGCGAGGAACTCGTCGGTGGTGCCGTAGCGCGGCCGGAACTCGCCCGGACGCGGCGTCGCCGTGCCGTAGACCAGCCGGGTCACGGAGCGGAAGAAGGCCTCGTCGCCGATCAGCAGGCGCAGGCTGTGCGCGATCAGCGACCCCTTGTTGTAGAGATCGAGCCCGGGGCCCCGGTCGCCCTGGTAGACGTCGTCCTCGGACTTCTCCTCGCCCGACACCACCGGGAATTTGTTGTTCAGCCCGCGCCGCTGGTCCAGCAGCGAGGCCTCCATGAAGCGGTCGCCGTGCAGCCAGCGGTCATAGAGGGGCTGCATATAGCTGCCGAGACCCTCGTGCAGCCACATGTCGTCGGCGTTCTGGTTGGTCAGCTGGTTGCCGAACCATTCATGCGCCAGCTCGTGGTGAAACACGAGCGCCAGCTCATCGCGCGTTAGCGAATCCACGAGCGCCGGCGGGAGGAGCAGCCTCGGGCGGAAAACGCCGACCAGCGACGGGCTCGCCACCGAATCGGACGCGTACACGCCTAGGCGGCGTTTCACTCCCATGGCGCGGCGGCTCTCCTCGAGCACTTCGAGGACGCCGAGCTGGCCTCCGGCGCGTCGGCAGACGGCGATGGTCCGGCCGGTGTACATCGCCCAGACCATCGAGCAGTTGCG